>JBDTAJ010000052.1:0-6446 GCA_039924705.1 Rhodanobacteraceae bacterium | reverse complement strand
TTCACCGAGGATGCCGCGGGTCTTGACGTTGGTCAGCACGCGCTTCAAATCGCCGACGCCGATCGCAAGACCCTGCATTTCGCCCAGTCCGCGATGCACCTGTTCCAACCGCTCCGACACCAGCTTGAACGATTCGCCGAGGCGTTCGTTCAAGGTGGTCGACAATTTTTCGTCGACGGTCGCGCGCATCTTTTCCAGTTGCGCGGCGTTGTCGTCTTGCAGCGATTTCAATTGTGCGTCCAACGTGGTGCGCACCTCGGTCAGGCGCTTCTCGTTGTCGGTGGTGAGCGCGAGCAGCGTCTGCCGAAGCTGGTTGCCGATCCGGTCCAGCGTTTCGGCCAGTTCGCCGCGGCCGGCCCGCTGCTCCTCGCGCAACGATTGCTCGATGCGCAGGTTGTCCGCGCGCAGCGCATTCAGCCGCTCGCGCAGTGCAGCATCGCCGCGCGGCCGCAGCAGCAGAAGGAGCAGCAGAATCAGCGCGATCGCGGTGCCGATCAGCAGTAGAACGAGCGCGGTGTCGGTCATGATGGGGTTCAGTGTACGGGTTGGCGTCTCAGCGGGTGAGCCCAATCACTCCAATGCTTGCGCCGCATCATTCAAATCATCCACGTGTCGGTCCCACCAGCTCGGCTCGGCGGCGAACGGGAACGCGGTGGGGAAAGCCGGATCGTGCCAGCGTTGCGCGATCCAACCGGCCCAGTGCACCTGCCGCATCGCGCGCAGCGCGGGGATCAGCGCGCGCTCGTTAGGTGCGAAGTCCCGGAATTGTTGGTAGCCTTCCAGCAGCGCATCCAGTGACACATCGTCGTTGGCCAGCATCCACAGATCCTGCACCGCCGGGCCCATCCGCGCGTCGTCCAGATCGACGAAATGCGGACCTGCGTTGGTCCACAACAGATTGCCGGGATGGCAATCGCCGTGCAGACGGATACACGCGACGACGCCGACGTCATCGAAGCGTGCGGTGACCGCGGCATCCACGTGCGCGATCGCCTGTCGGTACTTGTCGCGCTGGCGTTCCGGCAACAGCGGCGAGGCCAGCACCGCGCGCGCAGGCGCGGCGATGAAGGTCTCGCGGTCGATCGAACCCCGATGCTTGAAAGTCGCGCGCGCACCAACGCCGTGCATCCGCGCAATCAGTCTTCCCGTCCATTCCAGATGCTCGCGCGACTCCAGTTCCGGCGCGCGGCCGCCGCGACGAGGATAGACCGCGTAGCGAAATCCATCATGCTGCAGCAACATGCGGCCATTGAGCCCCAACGGTGCGATCACCGGCAATTCCGCTTCCGCAAGCTCACGTGCGAACGCGTGTTCTTCGGCGATCGCGGCATCGCTCCACCGGTGCGGCCGATAGAACTTGGCGACCACGAAAGTGCCGCCTTCGATGCCGATCTGGTACACCCGGTTTTCGTAACTGTTCAGCGCCAGCAAGCGACCGTCGGGATGCAGATCTGCCGCGGCGATCGCGTCCAGCACACGATCCGGTGACAGTGTCTTGTACGGCGCGGCTTCGCTCACTTCAAGCCGATCGCGCGCTTCGGCACCACCGCCATGGTCAGACGCGAAACGCAGGTCAAATGTCCAGCGTCGTCCTCGATGCGGATTTCCCACACCTGCGTGCTGCGGCCGATATGCAGCGGCCGTGCGGTGCCGGTGACCGTGCCTTCGCGCACAGCGCGCAGATGATTCGCGTTGATCTCCAGTCCGACCGCGGCGAACCCGTCCTCGCAGCACAGCATCGCCGCGCTGCTGCCCAGCGTTTCGGCCAGGGCGACGGAGGCGCCCCCATGCAGGATGCCGTAAGGCTGGCGGGTGCGATCGTCGACCGGCATCGTCCCGCGCAGGAACTCGTCGCCGATTTCGGTGATGCGGATATCGATCGCGCGCATCAGTGTGCGTTCGCTCCAGCCGTCGATGGTTTTCAAGTCAACATTTTGTCTCCAGATGGTCATAAAAGCCCTAGGTGAGTCGCGATCGTCCGGATCGCGAGATCAAAAAGCAGTCATCCATGGCTGCACTTTTCAATAAAAATCCCGCTCATTGTGCCGCACTTCGGCGAGAATGCCGCGCATGTCCCATATCGTAACCTTGGCCGCCAGCGGCAAATCGTTCCCGGTCGTCGACGGCGAGACCGTGCTGGAAGCCGCGCAGCGCGCGGGTTTGGCGCTATCGTATTCGTGCTTGGCCGGAGTGTGCGGCAGTTGCAAGGCCACGCTCATCGAAGGCCAGTGTGATTATCCGCGCAATCCGCCGACCGCGCTGAGCGCGGCCGAGCGCGCACGCGACGCGGTGCTGCTATGCCAGGCGGTCCCGCATTCGGATTTGCTGATCGCGGCGCGCGAAGTGGCGTCGGTCGAGGACCTTCCGCGCCGCGTGCTGGATGTGCGCGTCACCGACAAGACGCGGCTGGCGCCGGACGTAATGCGCTTGCGTTTGCAACCGACAGGCGCGCCGCTGCGCTGGCTGCCGGGGCAATACATCGATGTGTTGCTCGAGGGCGGCAAGCGTCGGGCCTTCTCGATCGCCAGCGCCCCGCACGAAGGCCCAACGCTCGAACTGCATGTGCGCCACGTTGCCGGCGGCGGGTTCACTTCGCGCGTGTTCGATACCTTGCGTGTTGAAGACTCCTTGCGCTTGGAGGGCCCGCTGGGAACCTTCGTGCCGCGCGAGGACTCCGAGCGGCCGATGTTGTTCGTGGCCGGCGGCGCGGGTTTCGCGCCGATCAAGGCGATCGTCGAGCACTTCCTGCATCTGGGCACGCGCCGCGCGATGCATCTCTACTGGGGCGCGCATGGCGTCGTCGATTTGTATCTGCGCGAGTTGCCGCCGAGGTGGGCGGGCGCGGCGCATGCATTTTCCTGGCAGCCGGTGCTGTCCGATCCGCATCTTGCGCAAGCGTCCGGCCTGCGCGCCGGCCTCGTGCACGAAGCGGTGCTGCAAGACCATGCCGGTCTGTCGGCATTCGATGTCTACATGAGCGGGCCGCCGGCGATGATCGACGCCGGCCGCCGCGCGTTCGTCGATGCCGGCTTGCCGGAAGAACGGTTGTATTACGACTCGTTCGATTACGCGCCGGACGTGCTGGCGCAAATCCTTGCCGGCCGTGCGGGAATCCACGGATTGTAGGTCGAAGCCATTGCGTTGACGCGATGCCTTGAATGGCACCGCGTGCAATGGCTGAGAGTGAGGCAGGATGCCGATCGGAAAACTCGCCATGGATGGCTTCCGCGAGGCATGTCACACGCAGGCGTGCTCATACGAATCCCGCTAGCGCGGCAATCGTGGCATGCCGTGTTGATCGCGCTCCTCGACCGCGACCGGGCGGGTGTCGAGGCCTGTTGCTTGCGGCGGCGGGGAACCCGGTTCACCGCGCGCCACCCGCAATGCATTCACGTAGCAAAGTGCGGCATCGTTCGCATCGCCCAACATCGCGTGCGCCTCGCCGAGCGCTTCCCAACCATCGGCGGAAGGCGCCAACGCGACCGCGCGTTGCAGGTAATCCCGCGCGCGTTGCGGTTGCCGCGCGCGCAGCGACAGTCGGCCCAATGTGAGCAACAGTGCGGCGTCATTGGGATGTGCGGTCAGCCAGCCTTCCGCGGTGACCAGGCGCGCGTCCGCGTCGCCAGCGAGTTCGCCATAAGCGGTGACCAGTTGTGGCGACCACTCGCGGCGCAGCGCGGATTCGATTTCGTCCATTGCCGCCAGCGTCGAACCGTATTGCCCGGCGCGGCGCGCGAAGGCGGCGATCACGTCCGGTTGGGTGCGCTGTTGACGCGAAAGACTGCCCCATAGCGCATGCAGATCTTGCGCGTTTTCCGCCGAAGCAAGAGATGACGCCAACACGCGCGTTTCCAGCGCGGCGTATCCGCGCGCGCCGAGCGCGTTGCCGCGGCGCAATGGTTCGAGTGCCGCGCGTGCACGCTGCGGCTGGCCGGCGGCGAGCGCGGACAACGCGAGTTCGTGCCAACCCGCCGGCGGCAAGCGTCCGGTGTCGGCGTCCGGGATCAGCAATGCCAGCGCTGCATCGCAGCGCCCTTCGCGTCGCAATATGCGAGCGCGCAACATGCGCGCAGCTTGCGGCGCGTATTGGCCGGCTTCGGCCAGGGTTTCCAGTGCGCGCGGGGTTTCACCGCGACGGTGCGCGGCGATCGCAGCGGCCAGCAATGCCGGCGCCCGCAAGGGCGTGTGCTGCGCCGCGCGCTCCAGCGCGCGTCCGGCTTCCGCGTGGCGGCCTTCGGCCAAGGCGATCAAGCCATCGGAGAGCCGCTTGCGGCTGATTCGTTTGTGCCGGCGCGACAACGCGCCGAACGGCCAGCGCAACAACCACCACAGCAGCGCGATCACGATCCACAGTACGATCAGGATCAGCACCGCACCGATCACGGTGGCCTCGATGCGCCAGCCGCGGATGCGGATCAGCACATAGCCGGGATCGGCCGCGAGCCAGTTCCAAGTCACCTCGCCCAGCACCGCTGCCGCGATCAACAACAGCAGCCAGCGCCAGGGCTTCATGGCCGGTGCGCGACGCCGGTGGTCGTTGCGGGTGCCGGCGCGATCGATTGCAAGGCATGCGTGGCGCGCAGATCGCGCAATTGCGCCAACGCGCCGCCAAGGTCCGGCGCTGGTTGCACGGGACGCGCGCCGAGCAGGTTCCGCAGGGTGGCGCGCGCGTTTTGCACCGGCGCGGCGGTTGCATCGAAATGCGCGGCCAGCATGGCATCGACGCGTTGCAGCGCCGCGCGATAGCCGCCATCGTCGTGGCCGAGCAACGCCGCTTGCGCCTGCGCCAGATCGAGGGAAGCGAGTTCGGGCGCGAGGCGCACGTCCGCCGCCGGCAGCGGTGCGCTTTGGTCGCGTTCAATGCGCAGGATACCGCCGAAGGCGCGCCACAACCGCGACCACGCGCCGGTTTGCGGTATCGAGGCGGCGCCGACTTCAGGGGCGGCCAGTGGCAACGTCGGCCATTGCGCGCGCAGGGTGTTCAAGGCATCCAGCGCATGTTGCCGTGAGGCTGGCGCGGCGGCTGCCAGCGCGGCGCGCTCGCGGGCAACGCCCGCGCGCACCGACGCGAAGGCGGGATCCTCGACTTGCTCCAACGCCTGCTCGGCCAGCGTGTAGGCTTGCAACGCGCCGTCGGCGTCGTGGAACAAGACGTAGCGTTGCTGCCCCGCACGCAAAAGGAATTCCGTGTCGTCCAGCAACAGCGCGTCATGGCCGCTCATGCGTTGGTCGGACAGATTCGCCAGCGCGGTCTCGAGATTGCGCACGCGTTGATCGATGCCCTGCACATTGTCGCGCAGCGCGCGCTCAACACTTTCTGCATCGCCCAATCGCTGGTCGAAGGCTTGCTGTTGTTCGCTGTTCGCGTTGCCGTCGCGCTCCACGGCCACGAACCGCGCATCCAGTCGCGCGGCTTGCGCTGCGTTGTCCGTATCCACGCGTTGTACGCGCCATGCCGCCCAACCGCCGAGGACCAGGGCGATCAGCGCGAGCACGATCGCCAAACCGGCGAGGCGCGCGCGCGTATGGCGCGGCGCGGAGGCGCGATCGGCGGGGAATTCGTCGTTCATGCCGCAATCCTAGCCGGTGCGCGGAAGGGCGCAAACCGCGTGGCGATTCAGTGCCGCGCGTACGCGGTGACAATGGCCTTGATCAGATCGTCGTCGCCGGCCGAACTCGCGCGCAATACCCTTGCAAAACCGGCTTTGCGCGCCGCGCGCAGCAGGCGCGCGCTGCTGGCGATTGCATTCCCAGCGAGCAGGGCGCGTCGGGCCATGCCGGGCAAGCCGGCAACCAGATTGGCCAATGCTTCGCTGCTGGACAACAGCACGTACAACGGTGCGCGTCCGCTCAACGCGCGCGCATGCCGGCGATCCAGACGCGCCGGCATCCGGCGATAAACCTCGGCGAACACGATGCGCGCGCCGCGGGCTGACAGTTGACGTTGCAGCAGACCGCGGCCGCCGGGCGCGCCGATGATGCCAACGCGTTTGCCGCGCAGGCGTTGCAGCATCAGCAACGCGAGCAGCCCCTCGCTGTCCGCGCGCGGCGGCACGATCGCGTGCACGGCACCCGCGCGTTTCAACGCGTTGGCCGTGCCTTGGCCCGGCGCGAGCAAAATCGCGCGGGTTCGCAATGGCCGTAACATTGCGGCGAAACGCGCCGCCGCCGGACTGCTGAAGATCAGGAAATCCGCGTTCAATGCAAGATTCAGCCCGGCGCGCGCGGCGACTGTGTCATCCGCGGCGCGCAGGCTGGAACCCGGCAGCGAAAAAGCGACGCCGCCCAACGCGCGTACGCGGGCACGCATCGTCGCGCCGGTGCCGGCCGGGCGCGTGATCGCCACGCGCGCGCCGGTCAGAGGTTTGTTTGTTCGTGTGCGAGCCACGCACGGATGCTACCCGAAGCAACGCGCGGCTTGTCGCCGGAAATCGGGTGCGCCAAAC
>JBDTAJ010000051.1:0-4194 GCA_039924705.1 Rhodanobacteraceae bacterium | reverse complement strand
CGTGCCGCTGCGACGGATATTGCTGCCGATGGCTTTCATGATCCTCGCCGGCACCAATATGACGCTGATCAGCAACTCGCCGCTGATACTGCTCAACGATCTGATCGCCAGCGCCGATCGCAACCTGCCGCCGGGCGCGCAGACCATCGAGCCGTTCGGTTTGTTCGCGGTGACACCAATCGGCATCGTGCTGTTGCTGGCCGGACTGGTGTTCTTCGCACTATTCACCCGCAAGCTGCTGCCGGAAACCGCCGAGGAAAAACCCAAGGTCACGCCAGGCCGCACGGAGAGCTATTTCGCCCAGACTTACGGGATCGAAGGTGAGGTGATCGAACTCACCGTGACCGCGGAAAGCGCGCTGGTCGGCATGAGCGTGGGCGAAGCCGAACTCCTGTCCGGGGCACCGCCGATTCTCGCGATCAAGAACGGCAACGAAGCCCGACTCGCTCCGCCCGCCGATCAACTGATCTGGGTCGGCACCGTGCTGGGCGTGCTCGGTTCGCGCGCGCAGGTCAGCGAATTCGCACAAGCGCAGGAATGCCGCGTAGGCGGACGGCTGCGCGCGTTGGCGGACATGTTCAACCCGACCCGCGCCGGCATTTCCGAAGCGGTGGTGCCGCCATCGTCGCGTTTCGTCAAACAGCAGGTTGGCGAGCTGCGCTTGCGCAAGCGCTACGGCATTTCGGTGTTGGCGGTCAATCGCGGCGATCAGGTGTTCCGCGGCGAGGACGTGCGCAAAGTGAACTTGCGCGCCGGCGACACGTTGGTGCTACACAGCTATTGGCGCGATCTCGCGCTCGCTGCGGAAGACCGCGACCTGGTGCCGGTCACCGACATTCCCAGCGAAGAGCAGCGCCCCGGCAAGATCTGGCACGCATTGGTCTTCTTCGCGCTGGCGATGGCGTTGGCGCTGTTCGCCGGGATGCGCTTGTCGGTGGCGATGATGGCGGGCGCGGTCGGCATGTTGCTGACCGGCGTGCTCAACATGGACGAGGCTTATGGCGCGATCAACTGGAAAACCATCTTCATCACCGCATGCTTGATTCCACTGGGCTGGACGATGGATTCCACCGGCACCGCCGCATGGCTTGCGCAGGAATTTCTCCGTCACACCGGCGGCCTGCCGCAGTGGGTGCTGCAGGCCGGCGTCGCGATCATGGCGCTGGCGTTTTCGCAGGTGATGTCCAACGTCGGCGCGACGGTGATGATGGTACCGATGGCGATCAATATCGCGCTGGCGTCCGGGGGCAATCCGGCGCTGTACGCGCTCTTGGTCGCGATTTCGACATCGAATACCTTTCTGATTCCGAGCGCAAGCCCGGTGCTGCTGATCGTGGCCGGCCCGGGCGGCTACCGCACCAAGGACTTCCTGCGCGTGGGATTGCCGCTGACGATCGTGATGCTAATGTTGAGCCTGATCGGCGTGAATCTGCTGTTCAAGTTGCACGGTTGATGTTGCGATAAACCACGCCATCCTCGACGCGCAGCGACACCTCGGTCAGCGATTCGCCGCGGCAGGGACCGCCGATACACAGGCCGTTTTGCCCCAGCGCGAAGGTCGCGCCATGCACCGCGCAAGTCAGTACGCCGCTCTTGTACAGGAATAAACCCGGGGCGTAGTCCATGCGTCGTCCGGTATGCGGACAGATATTGAACCATCCGCGCACCTGCGGACCGCTGCGAGCGAGGATCAAGCCATCGCCCTCGGAGGTGCCTGGATCAAGGCCCAGCACGCCGCCGTCGGGAATATCCTCGACGCAGCATAGCGGGGCTAATGGCGTGGTCATGCCCATCGGCACTTGCAAGTGGCTCCAGTGGCCACAAGATAGCAAACATCCCGTACTTTTTTCCCCGCCAGATCAACCATGCGCATCGCTTTTTCGACGCTGCACCCGAACGCCCTGTTGCCGCGCAATTCGCTGCTACGCGCACTCTTGCTCGCTGTCGGCACGTTGATCTTGTTTGGATTGCTGGCGTTCGGCTTGATCGCAGGTCTCGCGCTGCTCGCGTGCGGCGCCGTTACGTTGCTGGTGCGAAAACTGCTGCCTCGCAACGGTGCGCGCACGGGCGCGCGCGGTGCAGGCGCCGGTGGGGTGATCGAAGGCGAATTCCGCGTTGTCGATCCTGCACCGAGCCCATCGCTGCCGCGCGCAAAAATCGGATAGCGATCGCGCGTGGCTCGGTCTAGCATCGACGCATGGATATCAAAACCCGCCCCGTCCCTTCCGCCGCGCTCGAACGCGCCCGTGCGATCCTCGACCACGAAGATACGTCGCCGACGCTGGCGCAACTCGCCGCGCAGGTTGATCTCTCGCCCAGCCATCTGCAACGCGCGTTCCTCCGCACCTTTGGCGTGTCGCCCGCGGAATACGCGCGCGCACGCCGTTTCGGCGATCTGAAGCGTGCGCTGCGCGACGGCGCGAGCGTGACCGACGCGGTGTACGACGCCGGCTTCGGCTCCGGCAGCCGCGTCTACGAAAACACCGATCGCCTGCTCGGCATGCCGCCCGCGCGCTACCGCGACGGCGGCGAGGGCGTCGCGATTCGCTATACCACGCTGGACACGCCGCTGGGACGGGTGCTGGTGGCCGCGACCGCGCGCGGCTTATGCGCGGTCAATGTAGGCGACGACGATGAAGGTCTGCTCGGACAATTGCGCCGCGAGTTTCCGCGCGCGCAACTCGCGCGGGTCGATGCCGGCCGCGACGAATGGCTATCCGCGATCGTCACGCGCATCGCACGGCAACTGGGTTTGCGGCAACACGTCGCATCGAAGACGGATGAATCGAAACTAGGTGCACTATCACCGCTCGATGTCGTCGCCACCGCCTTCCAGTGGCGGGTGTGGGACGCGTTGACGCGCATCCCGGCCGGCGAAACCCGCAGCTACCGCGAGGTCGCCGCGGCGATCGGATCGCCGCGCGCCGCACGCGCGGTCGGCCATGCCTGCGGTGCCAACAAGCTGGCTCTGATCGTGCCCTGCCACCGCGTGGTGCGCGAGGATGGTAGCCCCGGTGATTGGCGCTGGGGCGCAGCGCGCAAACAGGCATTGCTCGAGCACGAACGCCGAACGAATCTCTGAATAGCTACGGCGCTCGGCATTTTGCGCGCCGGCGGTGCTCGGAATCCTCGTATATTGACCTGTGCACTCCGGTTCCTGCGCTCCAGCGGCGCGCAACCTGCCTTCGCCCGTTACGCCATTGAGAGATTCCCAAGCATGCTCAAAAATGGCATTGAATCGAGTTGAGCCCAGTGCATCAAAAATTTCATAACGATTGCAGGTAGTTCCCGTGCAATCGCCAATAGAATAGAAGCACGCCTCCAATCCCGGAGGCGTCTTTTCTTTTCATGAACGACACCGCCACCCCCGCCGCCATCGCTTCTCGCCGTCTCCCCGAAAAACGCTGGTTGGTACCGCTGGCGTTGCTCACTGTGTACGTGATCTGGGGCTCGACCTATCTCGGCATCCGCTACGCGTTGCTGGGCTTTTCACCGTTCGCGCTGGCGGCGTTGCGTTTCTTCTGCGCGGGCGTGGTGATGTACACGTGGTTGCGTTTGCGCGGCGCGGCCGCGCCGACGCCGCGACAATGGCGTAACGCCGCGATCACCGGCGTATTGCTGCTGATGTTCGGCAACGGCATGGTTTGCTTCGCCGAGCAGAGCGTGCCATCGGGCCTTGCTGCGGTGGCGATCGCCAGCGAGCCGCTGTTCGTCGCGGTATTCCTGATGGCGTACCGCGAATGGCCGAGCCGGATCGAAGTGATGGGCCTCGTCGTCGGCTTCATCGGCGTGGTGTTGCTCAACAGCGGCGGCGCGCTGCACGCCTCGCCGTGGGCGGCGGCCGCGCTGTTGCTGGCGACCGCGGCGTGGGCGTTCGGCTCGATCTGGAGCCGCCGCCAGGACATGCCGGACGGCCCGATGAATGTGGCCGCGCAAATGTTGTGCGCGTCGGTCGCGCTGGCGATCACCGCATGGCTCACCGGCGAGCGTTTGCCCGCGCATCCGCAGGTATCGTCGGTGATCGCACTGGTCTATCTCGCGGTGTTCGGCTCGATCATCGCCTTCACCGCGTACCTGTTCCTGCTGCGCGCGGTCCGCCCGGCGCTGTCGGCCAGTTATGCCTACGTCAACCCACCGGTCGCGGTGCTGATTGGCGCATTGTTTGCCGGCGAGCACGTCGGCGTGCTGGAAATC
>JBDTAJ010000050.1:0-4932 GCA_039924705.1 Rhodanobacteraceae bacterium | reverse complement strand
AGGAAGTGATCGAGATGCGCGGCGGCCAGAAGCGCCGCAGCGAGCGCAAGTTCTTTCCGGGCTATGTGTTGGTGCAGATCGAGACCGGCGGCGAGCCCAAGGCGCCACGGATCGACGACGAGTGCTGACATTTGGTCAAGGAAACCCCTAAAGTGATGGGTTTCATCGGCGGCACGGCCGACAAGCCATTGCCGATCAAGGACAGCGAGGCCGACGCGATTCTGAGCCGGGTCAAGGAAGGCGTCGAGAAACCACGGCCGAAAGTCTTGTTCGAACCGGGCGAAATGGTGCGCGTCACCGAAGGCCCATTCAACGATTTCAACGGCGTGGTCGAGGAAGTCAATTACGAGAAGAGCCGCCTGCGCGTTGCGGTGCTGATCTTCGGCCGCTCGACGCCGGTGGAACTGGAGTTCGCGCAGGTGGAAAAGGCTTAAGAGCGGGAGTAGGGAATCGGGAGCAGGAAGTAGAAGAGCCGTGCATCGCTTTCTCCACTACCCACTTCCTACTACCAACTCCCAGATTCAATTGTAGGAGGAGTCCCGCAGTCCGCAAGGCGTGCAGACGCTTGAACTCCAGGAGCAACCGCAAATGGCAAAGAAAGTCACTGGCTACATCAAACTGCAGGTCAAGGCGGGCCAAGCCAACCCCAGCCCGCCGGTTGGCCCCGCGCTAGGCCAGCGCGGTCTCAACATCATGGAGTTCTGCAAGGCGTTCAATGCGGCCACGCAGAAGATGGAACCGGGTCTGCCGATCCCGACCATCATCACCGTGTATTCCGATCGCAGCTTCACCTTCATCACCAAGACGCCACCGGCGTCCGTTCTGTTGCGCAAGATCACCGGCATCGTCAAGGGGTCGTCAAAACCCAACACCGACAAGGTCGGCAAGGTCACCCGCAAGCAGTTGGAAGAGATTGCCAAGGCCAAACAGCCGGATCTCACCGCTGCGGATCTCGATGCCGCCGTGCGCACCATCGCCGGCAGCGCGCGCAGCATGGGCTTGAACGTGGAGGGCGTCTGACATGAGCGGCTTGAGCAAACGCTTCAAGGCGATGAGCGGCACGGTCGAGCCGGGCAAGACCTATCCGGTCGATGCGGCCTTGAAAATCCTGAAAGACAACGCCAAAACAAAGTTCGTGGAATCAGTGGATGTCGCGATCCGCCTCGGCATCGACGCCAAGAAATCCGACCAGGGCGTGCGCGGTTCCACCGTATTGCCGCACGGCACGGGCAAGACCGTGCGCGTGGCGGTGTTCTGCCCGGCCGGCGAAAAAGCCGAGGCGGCTAAAGCCGCCGGCGCGGATGCCGTCGGCATGGACGATCTCGCCGAGAAGATGCAGGGCGGCGACATCGATTTCGGCGTGGTGATCGCCACCCCGGATGCGATGCGCGTGGTCGGCAAGCTTGGCCAGTTGCTCGGTCCGCGCGGGTTGATGCCCAACCCCAAAGTCGGCACGGTCACGCCGGACGTGGTCGGCGCGGTCAAGAACGCCAAGGCGGGCCAAGTGCGTTACCGCAACGACAAGGCCGGGATCGTGCACTGCTCGATCGGCAAGGTGAATTTTGAACTCGAAGCGTTGAAGGAAAATCTCAATGCGCTAGTCGCGGACCTGATGAAGATCAAGCCGTCGACCGCAAAGGGCCAATTCCTGCAGAAGGTATCGGTCTCGAGCACGATGGGGCTGGGCGTGGCGGTGGACCCGTCGACGCTGGCGACTGCGCAGAAATAAGCGCTTTATTGAATAGTGCGGCCAGGATGGCCGCTTTCACGCGCAGGGATAGCGCACAAAGCATTGAGGGCGATCGGTCCGCAACGCATCGCAGATCGGCAGCCGTCAAAGACCGCGGGCGACGAGCGGACCGGTGTCGATGATCCGCGAGTCTCAATGGGATGTCGCTGATTTAAGGACGTGAAGCCTGCGCAGATGGTGTCGCCCGCAAAGGATTTTTCCGAAAGGTTGATCTGGCGCGGCCACCTAGTTTGACATCGCAAGATGTCGGCGGATCGTCATGGAAGATCATCGATTCGTAATCGTTTGGAAATGCCCATGCGTGGGACGCATGCCGTTTCCGGTTCGGAGGAAGCAATGCCGCTCAATCTGATGCAAAAGAAAGAGCTCGTTGCCGAACTGGCGAACGTGGCCGCCAAGGCGCACTCGCTGGTCGCCGCCGAGTACACGGGCTTGAGCGTCGGGCAGCTCACCGAGCTGCGCAAGAAGGCGCGCGAATCCGGGGTCTTCGTGAAAGTCGCGAAGAACACCCTGGTGCGTCGCGCGGTGGACGGTACCGAATACGAGTGCACCAAGGCGCAACTCATCGGTCCGCTGCTGTATGCCTTCTCGACCGAGGACCCGGGTGCCGCGGGACGGCTGGTCAAGGAATACGCCAAAGCCAACGACAAGCTTAAGCCCATTCTGGTAGCGATCGGCGGCAAGGCGTATCCCGCCTCGCACGTCGATGTGCTGGCCTCGCTGCCGACACGCGAACAGGCGCTGTCGATGCTGCTCAGCGTACTGGTGCAACCCGCCACGATGTTGGTGCGCGTGTTGGCCGAGCCCGCTTCGCAGATCGCTCGCGTCACCCACGCGGTCGGCCAGCAAAAGCAGGCGGCTTGACGTATCGCTCGTTCGGACGAGCTTTGTCAATCAAACGACAGCAGTCGATCAACCATTCAAACCGTTTCAGGAGTAAAGAGTCATGTCACTGAGCAATGAGCAGATCATCGAAGCGATCTCGGCCAAGTCCCTCGTCGAGGTGATGGAGCTGGTCAAGGCGATGGAAGAGAAGTTCGGCGTGTCCGCCGCGGCGCCGGTCGCGATGGCGGCGGCACCCGCCGCGGGCGGTGCCACCGCACCCGCGGACGAGCAGACCGAGTTCACCGTGGTGCTGGCCGCCACCGGCGAAAAGAAGGTCGAAGTGATCAAGGCCGTGCGCGCGATCACCGGTTTGGGCTTGAAGGAGGCCAAGGACTTGGTGGAGGGCGCGCCGCAGACCGTCAAGGAAGGCGCGAGCAAGGCCGATGCCGAGAAGTTCAAGAAGGATCTGGAAGCAGCCGGCGCGAAAGTTGAGCTCAAGTAACAGCGCCTTGCGCGCTGGACGCTCAATGCAATGAAAGAGCCTGGGGGCGAAAGCCCCCGGGCTGTTGCCGTTGCAGCGACACTTTTAAATCACATGAGTTGCCAATTGGAAGTAGCGGGAGAAGGCGTGTCAGACCCCCCATGCCGGCAATACCAGCGACTTCCAGGTGACAGCTTGACATTTTCCCTTGTCGCTGCGCGATGCGCGGCCCGACAGATCGACAGATCGAGGCGGTAGCCCATGAGCCATTATTCGTTCACCGAGAAAAAGCGCATCCGTAAGGATTTCGGCAAGCGTCCGCCGGTGCTGGACGTGCCTAACCTGCTGACCATCCAGACCGATTCCTACCGCGATTTCCTGCAGGCCGATGTCGCGCCCGCAAAGCGCGCGGACAAGGGTTTGCAGGCGGCGCTCAAATCGGTGTTCCCGATCGCGAGTTACAGCGGCAACGCCGCGCTGGAATACGTCGACTACCGCTTCGGCGAGCCGGCGTTCGACGAGCGCGAGTGCCGGATGCGCGGCATGAGCTACGGCGCGCCGCTGCGCGTGACCGTGCGGCTGATCATCTACGACAAGGACAGCCCGGCCTCCAAGAAAGCCGTCAAGCTGGTCAAGGAGCAGGAGGTCTACATGGGCGAAATTCCGCTCATGACCGAGACCGGTACCTTTATCGTCAACGGCACCGAGCGCGTGATCGTCTCGCAGTTGCACCGCAGCCCCGGCGTGTTTTTCGATCACGACAAGGGCAAGACGCATAGCTCCGGGAAACTCCTGTATTCCGCGCGCATCATTCCTTATCGCGGTTCGTGGCTGGATTTCGAGTTCGATCCGAAGGACGCGCTGTTCACCCGCATCGACCGCCGCCGCAAACTGCCGGTGACGGTGCTGCTGCGCGCGCTGGGTTACAACAACGAGGAAATCCTCGACATTTTCTTCGAGCACAACGTGTTTCATCTGGGCAAGGCCGAGCACGTCAAGCTGGACCTGGTGCCGGAACGCCTGCGCGGCGAAACGCTGAACTTCGATCTGGTCGCCGACGGCAAGGTGCTGGTCGAGGCCGGCAAACGCATCACCGCGCGGCACGTGCGCGATCTCAAAACCGCCAAGATCAAGACGCTGGAAGTGCCGGACGAATATCTGGCCGGGCGCTTTTTGGCGCGCGATATCGTGGACAAATCCACCGGCGAGCTGCTCGCCGCGGCGAACGCCGAACTCACCATCGATCACATCGCCGCGTTTCGCAAGGCGGGCATCGACAAAGTCGAGACGCTGTACGTCAACGATCTGGATCGCGGCGCGTACATCTCCAACACGCTGCGTATCGACAGCACCAAGACGCAACTGGAAGCGCTGGTCGAGATTTACCGGATGATGCGCCCGGGCGAGCCGCCGACCAAGGAGGCCGCGCAGAACCTTTTCTACAATTTGTTCTTCACCTTCGAGCGCTACGACTTGTCGGCGGTCGGCCGGATGAAGTTCAACCGCCGCGTCGGCCGCAGCGCCATCACCGGCCCCGGCGTGCTGTATGACTCGAAATATTTTGGCGAGCGCAAGGATGGCAACGCGGAAGCGCTGGTCAAGGACCTTGGGTCAACCTCCGACATCCTCGACGTACTGCGTGTGCTGATCGCGATCCGCAACGGCCAGGGAACGGTCGATGACATTGATCATTTGGGCAATCGCCGCGTGCGCAGCGTCGGCGAAATGTCGGAGAACACCTTCCGAATCGGTCTCGTGCGCGTGGAGCGCGCGGTCAAGGAGCGCCTGTCGCTGGCGGAAGCCGACAACCTCGGTCCGCAGGATCTGATCAATGCGAAACCGGTGGCTGCGGCGGTCAAGGAGTTCTTCGGCTCCT
>JBDTAJ010000049.1:0-8425 GCA_039924705.1 Rhodanobacteraceae bacterium | reverse complement strand
GCGTGGCGGAAGCGGAGGGCTTCATCAAGCTCTATGGCATGAGCAGCACGTTGTGGGCGGTGGTCAACCGGCGGCCGCGTGATCGCCATGAATGAAATTCTGGACCATTTGCGCGTACTGGTGGGCTACGACACGCGCAATCCGCCTCGCGCGATCGGTCGCGAGGGCCTGTTTGATTACCTGCGCGCGCAATTGCACGGGTTCGAGTTCACCCAGATCGATCATGGCGCCGGCGCGATCTGTCTCTTGGCGACACGCGGCAAGCCACGGCTGATTTTCAACGTGCATCTGGACACGGTGCCGGATTCGCCGCATTGGAGCGCCAATCCGTTCGAGTTGCGCGTGCAGGACGATCGCGCAATCGGTCTCGGCGCTTGCGACATCAAGGGTGCGGCTGCAGCGTTGCTGGCGGTGGCGAACGCGAGCCAGGCCGACTTCGCGCTTTTGTTCACCACCGACGAAGAAGCCAACGACGCACGCTGCGTCGCGGGATTTCTGCGCGAACATTTCCGAGTCCAGAGTCCCGAACCGCGGGTTTTCAATCCGTCATCGTCGCCGAACCGACGCGTTGCGAAGCCGTATTGGCGCATCGCGGCATCGCCTCGGCGCGCCTGCGTTTCATTGGTCGCGCCGGACACGCATCCGGCGGCCATGCGCTGGACGACAACGCGTTGCATCAAGCCGTACGTTGGGCGACCCACGCAATCGAACACGTCGAAGCGCAAGCCCATCAACGTTTCGGCGGCATGACCGGATTGCGTTTCAACATCGGCCGGATCGAAGGTGGCATCAAGGCCAATGTGGTCGCGTCGCAAGCCGATGTGCTGTTCGGCTTTCGCCCGCTGCCGTCGATGGATAGCGACGAGCTGCTGCGTGCCTTCCGCGAATGCGCGCCAGCGCCGCCTGCCGAATTCGTCGAAACCTTTCGCGGTTCGCCGCTTCCCGCGGGGGATCTCGGCGCGGCGGAAGCCAAGCGGTTGGCCGCGCGCGATCTTGCCGACGAACTGGGTTTGCCGATCGGCGCCGCGGTGGATTTCTGGACCGAAGCCGCGCTGTTCTCGCAAGCCGGGTACACCACGTTCGTCTACGGGCCCGGCGACATTTCACAGGCGCACGGCGCGGACGAATGGATCGCGCTGGATCAATTGCGCGTTTACGCGCGCGACGTCCTGCGCATCGTCGAAGAGGGCTTGGCATGAGTCCCGCGCACGCGCCGTTACGGCAGACCATCGTGCGATTGCTCTCCAACATGGACAGCACCAAGGAAATCCAGCAGTACCTGAAACGTTTTTCGCAACTCGACGCGCAACGTTTCGCCGTGGTCAAGGTCGGCGGCGCGGTGCTGCGCGACGATCTCGCCGCGCTGACTTCATCGCTGGCGTTCTTGCAGCAGGTCGGTCTGACACCGATCGTGGTGCACGGTGCGGGACCGCAACTGGACGAGGCGCTGGCGGACGCGGGCATCGGTAAACGCAGCGTCGATGGCTTGCGAGTGACGACCGCGCGCGCACTGCGCCTCGTGCGCCGGGTGATGCAATTTGAAAATCTGAAACTGGTCGAAGCCTTGCAGGCCGCCGACGTACGGGCGACATCGGTGTTGTCGGGCGTATTCGAGGCGGTGATGCTCGACCGCCGCAAGTTCGGTTTGGTCGGGCGCGTGGCGCGGATCGAATTCGCGCCAATCGAGGCCAGCATCAAGGCCGGTTCGATCCCGGTGATCGCCTCCTTGGGCGAAACCGCGGACGGGCAGATCTTGAACATCAACGCCGACTTCGCGGTCGGCGCGCTGGTGCGCGCGCTGCAACCCTACAAGATCGTGTTCCTGACCGGCACCGGCGGGCTGCTCGATAATGATGACAAGCTGATCGATTCGATCAATCTGAGCAGCGAATATGCAGCATTGATGCGCGCGCCGTGGTTGCATTCCGGGATGCGCCTGAAACTGGAGCAGGTCAAGTCCCTGCTCGACGGCTTGCCGCCCGAGTCGTCGGTCTCGATCACGCGCCCGGCGGAACTGGCCAAGGAGCTGTTCACCCATCGCGGTTCCGGCACGCTGGTGCGGCGCGGCGAGCGGGTGCGTCGCTGCACGCGCTGGTCACAACTGGATATGGCTCGTTTGCGCGCACTGATCGAATCGAGTTTCGGCCGCAAGCTGGTGTCGGATTATTTCGAGCGCACGCCGCTTTATCGCGCGTATGTCAGTGAGAACTACCGCGCTGCGGTGATCCTGACACATGAAACATTTTCTGTTGGCTTGCTCGTCGCTTACCTCGACAAATTCGCGGTTGCCGACGAGGCGCAAGGTGAAGGCTTGGGTCGCGCGGTGTGGCAGGTGATGCGCGCGGAGAACCCTGCGCTATTCTGGCGAATGCGACACGGCAACGCGGTCAACGAGTTCTATTTCGCGGAAAGCGACGGCTGTTTCAAGGACGCACGCTGGACCGCGTTCTGGTACGGGATCGAATCGTTCGCAGCGATCGAGGCCTGCGTCGAGCATTGCCGCGCGCGGCCGGCGACGTTGAAGGGTTGAGTGTGATGCAGGAACGAACCGTTGGCCTGATCGGCGCGCGCGGCCACACCGGGGCCGAGCTGATCAAATTGATCGCGGCGCATCCGCATCTGCGTCTCGCTTTCGCGTCTTCGCGCGAACTGATCGGACAGCGCGTGGCCGATCAAGTTGCGGGATGCGGAAGCGATTTGCGCTATGAAAATCTCGAAGCAGAGCAAGTCGCGCAACGCGGCGTTGATGCGATCTTGCTGGCGTTGCCGAATGGCAAGTCATACGCATTTACGCAAGCGGTCGACGCGCACGCGCCACGAACCGTGATCGTCGACCTGTCCGCGGATCATCGTTTCGACGATGGCTGGTATTACGGTCTGCCGGAATTGACGCGGGCGGGTTATCAGGCGGAAAAACGTATCGCCAATCCGGGATGCTATGCAACGGCGATGCAGTTGGTCATCGTGCCATTGCGTGATGCATTGGCCGCTCCGCCGCAGTGTTTTGGTGTTTCCGGCTATTCCGGCGCCGGAACAACGCCGTCCGACAAGAACGATCCGGAAAAACTGCGCGACAACGTGATGCCATACAGCCTGATCGATCATCTGCACGAGCGCGAAGTAGCGGAACAGATCGGTTTGCCGGTCGAATTCATGCCGCACGCCGCGCCGCATTTTCGGGGCATCACGATGACGGTGAATCTTTGGTTGCGCGAACCCTTGATGATCGATTCCTTGAAGATTCTTTACCGCAATCGTTACGCCGGGGAGCCGCTGATTCGCATGGTGGACGCGCCACCGTGGGTTAGCCATATTGCAGGCAAGCACCACGCCGAGATCGGCGGCTTCGCGGTGGCCCCCGGTGGCAGGCGCGTGGTCATCGTCGCGACGCTCGACAATCTTCTCAAGGGCGCAGCCACGCAGGCGATGCAGAATCTGAATCTCGCGCTGGGTTTCGACGAGTTCGCCGGTATCCCTCTGGAGGCTTAGGGCCCTGACATGAGCGACCTGTTGTGGCAAAAATCGGGCACGCAAACCGACCAGCGCATCATGCGTTTTCTCGGCAACGATGATGTGTTGCTGGATCGCGAATTCTTCCTGCACGACATCACGGCCAGCAAGGCGCATGTCGAGGGGCTGACGAATATCGGGATATTGAATGCCATTGAAGCCGCGTCGCTGAAGCACGAATTGGACGCGTTGGCGGAAGACTTTCGCGGCGGGGCCTTCGTGCTCGATCAGCGTTACGAGGACGGCCACTCCGCGATCGAGGCGAGGTTGACCGAGCGTCTCGGCGACAGCGGGCGCAAGGTACATACGGGGCGCAGCCGCAACGATCAGGTGCTGGTCGCGACTCGGCTGTGGCTCAAGGAAAAGATGGCGACATTAATGGCGTTGTGCTGTGACATCGCGCGCGTGTGTTTGGATCGCGCCCCGCACGAAGCATTGCCAATGCCTGGTTACACACATTTGCAACGCGCGGTGGTGTCGTCCACCACGATGTGGTTCGCCGGTTTCGCGGAGAGTTTTATCGACGATGCGCAGCGCGCGAAGCAGACGCTGGAATGGGTCGACGCCAATCCTCTCGGCACCGCGGCCGGTTACGGTGTGAATCTGAAACTCGATCGCGAACATGCCACGCGCGTATTGGGCTTCGCGCGGATGCAGGCTTCTCCGATTGCTGCGCAACTCTCGCGCGGCAAATTCGAGCTCGCGGCGCTGGAAGCGCTGGGTTCGGCGTTGCTGGATTTGCGCAGGTTGGCCTGGGATTTGAGTGTGTTCACGACGTCCGAATTCGGTTTCGTCGAATTGCCCCCGGAATACACCACCGGCTCCTCGCTCATGCCGAATAAGCGCAACCCGGACGTAGTCGAGCTGATGCGCGCGAGTTACGCCAGCGTCGCCGCCGCGCGAACAGAGATCGAACAGTTGCTGTCGCTGCCGTCCGGTTATCAACGCGATCTGCAAGTGAGCAAAGGCGCGTTGGTGCACGGCTTCGGCCGCGGACTGGCAGCGCTGGAACTGCTGCCCGACCTGCTGTCGCGGTTGCAATGGAACGCATCACGAATGCGTGCGGCGATCGAACCGTCGATGTACGCGACCGATGTGGCGATCGAACAAGCGGTGGCGGGCGTGCCGTTCCGCGAGGCCTATCGCCATGCCGCGGAAACTGCATCCTTGGCCGGCGAGGGCCGCACGCCCGAACAGAGTCTGGCGATGCGGGTGTCGCCGGGCGCGGCGGCGGATCTGCGGCTGGTCGAGTTGTGCGCGCGCTTGGATGCGCTTGTAAACAATGCGGATCAGAACGACATGAAATAACCGCCGTTCACTGGGATATTCGCGCCGGTGATGAAGCCGGCCTCGTCGGCGCTCAAAAAAGCCACGGTGCGCGCGATCTCGGACGGCTCGCCCAGGCGCCCGACCGGAATCTGCGCGACGATCTGCTCACGGATTTCCTCGGGCACTTTCATCACCATCTCGGTCTTGCAATAGCCGGGGGACACGCTGTTGACGGTGACACCTTTCTTCGCCACTTCGCGCGCCAGCGCCATCGTGAAACCGTGCATGCCGGCCTTGGCGGCGGAGTAATTGGTCTGGCCGAACTGGCCGGTCTGGCCGTTGACGGAACTGATGTTGACGATGCGACCGAAGCCGCGCGCGGTCATGCCGTCAATCACGTTGCGGGTGATATTGAACACGCCGTCGAGGTTGACGTTCATCAGATCGCTCCATTGCGCGGGCGTCATTTTGCGCAGTGAAACATCGCGGGTGATGCCGGCGGCATTGACCACGATATCCACCTCGCCATGCGCCTCGCCCACGTGTTGCACCAGCGCCGCGCATTCATCGAAACGCGACACATCCACCGGCGCGAACATGATCTGCCCATTGAATTCGCGGGTTTCCTCGCGGAACGCGGCGAGGCGTTCCTGGCGGTTGCCGAGATCAGCGGCGATCACGGTGCGGCCCGCGCGGGCCAAATGCATGCAGATCTCGGTGCCGAGTCCACCGATGCCGCCGGTGACGACGGCTACACGTTTACTCATATCGATTCACCTTGTTTATTGCGATCGTCCCTGATCGCAGGATCAAAAAAGTGGCCACGGAGCTCTTTGCCATGGATGGCAGCTTTGCGGCCACACTCTTCAATAAATGACGCGCAGCGACATGTGTTGCGCCGCAACAAGTGGGCGATGGTAGGCAGGCGGCGGCGGAGTGTCAACGCGATTTCTTGGTATCGTCGCCAGCGGGCCTGGGCGCCGCTCCAGATTCGATAAAACCGCGCTGCACCGATTTCCACAGATCCAGGTTGCGCTCGGTCATCTCATTCAACATCGACCACGGCGTCTGGCCCAAGAGGTCGTTCAACTGCGCCCGGAACTTGTGCTGCTGGTCGAGCAGGATCTGCAGGCTGTTCTCGAGATAGCCGCCGACGAAGCCCTGCAATGAATCCCCATAGAAGCGGATGATCTGCGAGAGGAGGTTGGCCGAGAACATCGGCTGCCCGAGCTGCTCGTGCTCGCTGATGATCTGCAGCAGCACCGCGCGGGTGAGGTCCCCGTCGGTCTTGGCGTCGCGCACCTCGAACGACGCGCCGGTCAGCACCAACTGCCGCACCTCCTCCAGCGTGATGTAGCTGGAAATCTCTGTATCGTAGAGCCGCCGGTTGGGGTACTTCTTGATGATGCGCGGTTGTGCCATGCGGCAAAGTTAGCACGCTCTGCGGCGGCGCACTAGCGCGGCGACGCTGCGCCGCCGCGTTTCCTTCCCTCACTTGCGGAAGAGTAGCGCGCGGGGTTGCTGCACCACTCGCTTCGTCATTCCCGCAAAAGCGGGAATCCACTTTGATCTTGCTATTCGCAGATTGCCTTGGCTCAGCTCGCTGCCGCGAGCGGGCGACTTTGTTTCGGCAAAAGCCGCCAAAACCATCGCGCGCGGGCATGACGGCCTTGCGACATCCTTGTCGCTGCGGCTTCCCTGCGCTTCTCGCGCCGGCGCGAGATCGGCGAGAAGCATGGGCAGTCGAGACAACACGATGTTGTCGAGACCGTCATACCCGCGCGCAAAGCAAAGTAACCCGCGCGCTGCGCGCGCGGAGCCAAGCCCGTTACCAACCCATATAATGGCCGCCATTGATCGCGAGGTTGGCGCCGGTGATCCACGCGGCCATGTCGTCGAGAAAAAACCCGACCGCGTAGGCGATTTCGTCCGGCTCGCCCAGACGCCCGACCGGGATCTGCGCCACGATCTTGGCGCGCACTTCCTCCGGCACGGCCATCACCATCTCGGTGCCGATGTAACCCGGTGAAACGGTGTTGACGGTGATGCCGAACTTGGCGTTTTCCTGCGCCAGCGAAATGGTGAAGCCGTGCATGCCGGCCTTGGCGGCGGCGTAATTGGCCTGCCCGTACTGGCCTTTCTGGCCGTTGATCGAACTGATCTGCACGATCCGGCCCCATTTGCGCGCGCGCATGCCCTCGATCACCGGGCGTGTGACGTTGAAGCAGGCATTCAAATTGGTGTTGACGACTTCCGTCCACTGTTCGTAACGCATCTTGTGGAACGTCGTGTCGCGGGTGATGCCGGCGTTGTTGACCAGGATGTCGATCGGCCCGAGTTCGTTCTCGATCGCAGCGATCATCGCTTCGCACGACGTGGGATCGGAAACGTCGCCGGGCGCCAGTACGGTGTGGACGCCGTCCGCCGCGAGTTTGTCCTGCCACGCGCGTGCTCGTGTCTCGTCGCGGTAATTGGTGGCGACCTTGTGGCCCATTGCGGCTAGCCGCTTGACGATCGCGGTGCCGATGCCGCCGGTGCCGCCGGTGACCAGTGCTGTGCGCTGTTGTGCCATGTCGCTCTCCTTACGAGTGGCTTGAAAGCTCGCGCTCGGCCTGATTCATTCATGATGTTGCGCGCCGGCGGTGCTCGGAATCCTCATGTACTGACGTGTACACTACCGGTTCCTGCGCGCCGGCGCGCCGGCGGCGCGCAACCTGCCTTCGCTCGTGACGCTTTCAAACCACTCTAGTATTTGGGTTTGACAGATAATGCATTGCGGGGCGAAAGATGTCTCGCCGCGCTGCATCATGGCGCTATAAATTGTTTTCGCGGGAGTTTTTGCGGATCGAACGCCGCCAGCGCGCCGGCCAGCACTTCGCGCGGCCTCGTTGCCCGCAACGCTGAAGCCCGAATGCCGAGCAAGGCCAGTGCGGCGCGCATTGCCGGTAAGGGATCGCGAGGATCGATTGCTGCTGCGCCGGTCGACTTGGACAGCTTCTCGGCGGCGGCGTTCACCACGACCGGCAGATGCAGATAGCGCGGTTCGCTAAGCGCAAGAAGGCGCAACAGAAAAATGTGCCGCGGCGTGGAATCGAGCAGATCGGCGCCGCGCACGACTTGGGTGATGCCCTGAAAGGCGTCATCCACTGCACAGACGAGTTGATAGGCGTACAGACCATCCGCGCGCTTGACCACGAAGTCGCCTGCGCAGTCCGCCAGCGGCCAGCGCTGCGGCCCTTGCAAGCAGTCGTCGAATTCGATCACAGTGTCGGCGACGCGCACGCGCCATGCCGGTTCGCGCGAAGGGTCGGGCGGCGAGACGCACGTGCCCCAATGCCGACCGCCGTATGCCGCCAAATCAGCGCGCGAACACCAACAGGCAAACGCAAGGCCATCCGCGCACAGTTGTTCGCACGCTGCTTCGTAAGCGGGCAACCGCGTACTCTGATACAGCGGCGGTTCGTCCGACTCCAGCCCGCAGGCGGCGAGCGCGTGCAGAATCGCCGCGGCCGAGCCCGGTACTTCGCGCGGTGGATCGATGTCGTCGATCCGCACCAGCCACGCGCCATTCGCGGCGCGCGCGCGCAGCCAATTGCCGAGCGCGGCCAGTAGCGAGCCGACATGCAGTTGGCCGGTGGGCGAGGGA
>JBDTAJ010000048.1:0-9239 GCA_039924705.1 Rhodanobacteraceae bacterium | reverse complement strand
CGCGAACAGGTGCAAAATTTAGAGTGATGATCCAAGACGTGCCGCAAAATCCCTGGAAGCTTTTGCAACCCACGATTCGCGGGCTCTTTGTTGTCCCGTGACGCCCCTCACATCCACCCGAATCCGGCAAAAAGGTCTGTACCCATGGTTGTTCCCGTCGCAGAAAAGTGAGGTATGCACAAGCCGGCCTGTATTCCTTAAAATTGGACAAATTAGTTAAATTAGCTAGAATGAGACCTACGGTCTTTGTGGAGGCCCCCGATGCGCGCGCCCGAAACGGTTGAGGAGGTTCTGGACCTCACTGGCGCGGATACGCCGGTGCATTCGGCGTCCGCTGTCAAGAATGGCTGGAGCAGGATCGTCGAGGGCGCAGTGCGCCATGGCGAGGTGATCGTGACCAATCACAGCCGTCCCGAGGTGGTTGTCGTTGATGTGGGGGTCTACGCCGATCTGGTGCGTCGCATCCAGGCGAAGGATCCCTTGGAAATCCTCCGGGCCGACTTCGATCACCGGTTCGCCGCGCTGAACACCCGCGCGGGCGCAGACAAACTGCACAGGATTGCCGCGGCAGGCATTCCCGCAGGAACTCCCCGCGAGGCGATCCGCAAATCGGGTAGACGCGGCTCGGTGCGGTGATCGCAGCGCGGCGGCGACCGACTCTGCTGGTGCTGGCGGGGGTGAACGGCGCGGGGAAGAGCTCGGTCGCGGGTGAGCGATTGCGCGCGGAAGGACTGGACTATTTCAATCCTGACGAGGCCACTCGTAAGCTGCACGATTCGGGCTGGTCAGATGCGGAGGCTAACGAACAGGCGTGGCGCTTCGGCCGCGATCGGCTGAAGGATGCCATTGGCGATGGCCGCAATATCGCCATCGAAACCACCTTGGGCGGCCGGACATTGCCGGCGCTCATCGCCCAGGCGTGTGAAACGCACGAGGTAACGATCTGGTTCGTGGGTTTGGACTCGTTTGAGCGGCACCTGGCGCGTGTTGCTGCGCGAGTGTCGCAAGGTGGCCACGCCATACCCGAGAGCAAGATACGCGAGCGCTGGGATGCGGCGCGCAAGAATCTGATTGCGCTGTTGCCGCGTGTGCACGAGTTGTGGGTTTACGACAACAGTGAAGAGTGCGCTGACGGTGCTTCTGCAGATCCGGTCCTGATCCTGCACTACAAAGCAGGACGGATCGTTGCACCGTCAGCGAAGCGCCTGCGGATCACGCCCGACTGGGCCAAGCCCATCGTTGAAGCGGCTATGCGAATTGGGAGTGGCCCCTCTGCCGGCGAGGATTCACGGTCCTCAAAATAGCGAAATGCTCTGGCAACATAATCGGGATTCTGACGAAGCTCTACTTTTGATTGGCTCGAATCGTAAGCTTCCCCTCACCGAGGACACCCGACAGGTAGAACTTTCTGGCACATTCGAGCCAGGAGGTTCCGATGAAAAAGTCACGCTTTACCGAAACGCAGATCGTTGAGATTTTGGAACAGGCCGATGCCGGGATGCTGGTCAAGGACATCTGCCGGCAGGCGGGATCAGCATGCCGACGTACTACCAGTGGAAGCGCAAGTACGGCGGCATGGAAGCCTCGGAGTTGAAGCGGGTCAAGGAGCTGGAATCGGAGAACGCCCGGCTCAAGCGCTTGTACGCAGAGATGGCGCTGGAGAATGCGGAAGAAGTTTGAGAGCTACTGCATCCATTCCAGGCCACTCCGCGACTCAGCCCGCAGCCAGGTCGATTCTAAACGTCATGCCTCGTCCAGCTTTTCGATGATCGGGCAGGCGTTGCCGGACGCACGCCGACAAAGATTGATCAACAGTTTCAGTTCGTTTTTCAAATGGATCAGGTCGGCGAGGCTGGTTTCAATGGCAACCAGCTTGCGATCGGCGAGTTTCAGCACGTCGGCGCGAATCCGGCGGTCGCTGCGGCGCAGTTCCAGCAGCATCCTGATTTCTTCGAGCGAGAAACGCATCCGTTGCGACCGGCGGATGAACGCAAGCGGCGAAAGATCCTCGCGGCCATAGCGCCGCCGGTCGCCGGCATCGCGCACGACACGCGGCAACAGGCCGATCTTTTCGTAGTAACGCAAAGTATCGGCGCTGAAACCGCAGGCTTTGGCAGCTCCGCCGATCGACAGACCGGTCATCGCAGATGTCCCTTGCGCAGGTGCCGTATCGCCTCGGCGCCCTGCCAACGCAAACGCCCGCCCCGAATGGTTCGTCGCCCCGGGCCTGCAATACGTCATCCGGCGCTATGTTATCGAGGTGGCCGTGCAATGGCCCATCCAGCGCAACATACTTGATGGTGCACTGCGCGATGGCTCCGTCGTCCACGTCGGGTAAAGTAGAGAGATCCAAGCAGAGTGCAGACGGTACTTGGTCAGGGGTGCGGGGAAGCGCGACAGCGACAGCCGTGAGTAATCCGGTTAGCTTGCGTCAATCACCCCGGCACCCGTTCCAGCGTCCAGATGTTCGATCACCGGGCAACTCACCGCGCTTGCATTGGCATCGCAGTCCGCAACCCATTCCGCGAGTTCTGCACGCAATTGCTGAAGTTCGTCGATGCGCGCGTCGATCTTTTCCAGCTTCGTCACTGCCAGGATTCGCGTCACGCTGCAGCACACCCGGTCGCGCAACGTCAGCAACGCGGCGACTTCAGCTAGGGTGAAGCCCACCTTCTGCGCGCGCTTCACGAAGCGCAGCCGATCCAGGTCTGTGTTGTCGTAGCGCCGGATCGAACCGTAGGCGCGCGGTGGTTCCGGCATCAGACCACGTCGCTGGTAGTAACGGATGGTTTCGACGTTGATGCCTGCGGTCTTGGCAAGGATGCCGATTGTGTACGACATGGACATGCTTGACTCCGTACCATGCTACGGACTCTAGACTACCGCGCAAGCTCTCGCCGGGCCAGAGCCCGAAGCGAGTTCGTCTTTCGAGTGCGAGGAATACACAATGGGTGAAAAACGAAGGGTCATCGGCAGCGCGGGCGGCGCGCTCGGTCTGGGTACCGTGGCCGCGGCACTCGGTACGTGCTGCGGCGCGCCTTGGGCGGTAGGATTGTTGGGTGTCACCGGCGCTGTCGCCCTGGCGCGTCTTGCCCCCCTGCAGCCGTTTCTGCTTGCGGGTTCAATCATCCTGCTCGCAGCGGCGTTCTGGCTGACCTACCGGCAACCCAAAGTGTGCGCCGACGGCACCTGCGACACTTCGAACCGACGCGGCTTGCGCTGGATCGTCTGGATCGCGGCCTTGCTGGTGGCTGTGTTGGCGGCGACCGCGCTGGTGCCGATCATTGCGGCGTGGCTTTAGCAGACCGACATGCGTACTTTCGTGATCGGACTCGCGCTCGCATTGACATTGATTGGCACCGCGGGCTGCGAGGCGCGGAGCCAAGACAAGCCGGTCTCCGCATCGTCGGCCACATACACGATGCTGGATGATGATGGCCACCAACTTCGCCAAGCGTTCAACCAGGCCAAGGGTAGCGTGCGCTTGGTGCTGCTGGTCGACCCGACCTGCGCGGTATGCCTGCGCGGCATGGTAGACGTCAATGCGGATTTGCTTGCCGTCACCGCCGATCCCCGCTTGCAAACCTTCATCGTCTTCGAACCCGTGATCGGCGGCAAGGCCAGCGACATCGCGCCGGCTGCAAGCTTGTTGAGCAACGCACATCTGCATCTTTTCTGGAACGCCGGCGGCGGCTTTGGTCGTCTGTATGTCACGGCGGTGGATTTGCGGCGGCATGGCAAACTCGTCAACGCCTGGGACGTGTGGACCGTCTACGGCCCCGACGCAACATGGGAAGGCGCCGCTCTGCCGCGCCCAGCACTGTTGATGCATCAGTTGCCGATGCTGGACAATCCCGACTATCGGTATCTCGACGGAAAAGTGTTTGCACAAACTGCGCGTGCAATGCTCGCGAAACTACCCGCACAGAGTGCGGCCCCATAATCGGGATCAACCGCACATGGATAGCGATATCAATCTTGCTTGTCAAATCACCTGTCCTGCGTGCGGACACAGTGCGATCGAGAGCATGCCTACCGATGCGTGCGTGTTTTTCTACGAGTGCACCGGCTGCGGCGAATTGCTGAAGCCCAAGCCCGGTGATTGCTGCGTGTTCTGTTCGTTCGGGTCGGTGCGCTGCCCACCGATCCAGCAGGCACGCGCAGCGGGCGACGACGCGCAACGCTGCTGCTCCAGATGAGGTGAACCCATGGAAGGCGAATTCGATGTCGTCGTTATCGGTACCGGTACCGCCGCGTCCACGGCGGCCGGACGATGCCGCAAGGCAGGCCTGTCGGTCGCCATCATCGACGAACTCCCGTATGGCGGAACCTGTGCCCTACGCGGCTGCGATCCCAAGAAAATGCTGCGACGCGGCCCTGAAATCATCGACGCGGCCCGTCGCCTCGACGGGCAAGGCATCGTGTCCGGCGGATTGCGCATCGACTGGCCGGCGCTGATGGCCTTCAAGCGCGGCTTTACCGATCCCATCCCGGAGAAAAGAGCGAAGGGCTTCGCCGATCAAGGCATGGCGATCTTTCACGGCACGGCGCGCTTTATCGACCGCAATACCGTCGCGGTCGGGGAAGATCGATTGCGCGCGCGTCACGTCGTGGTGGCGTCCGGCGCCAAGCCACGTCGTCTGGCGATACCCGGAGAAGAGCTGGTAACGACCAGCACGGGCTTCCTGGAACTGGAGGCCTTGCCGTCCCGTATCCTGTTCATCGGCGGCGGCTACGTCTCGCTTGAATTCGCGCATATCGCCGCGCGCGCCGGGGCGCAGGTGACGGTGCTGACGCGCGGCGATCGGCCGTTGACCGGTTTCGATCCGGATCTCGTGCAGCGTTTGTCGGAGCGCTCGCAAGCCGCCGGGATCGGCTTGCATCTGCACGCGGAGGTCGAAGCTGTCGAGCGAACGGACGGAGGTCTGCACGTGCACGCCGTGGTGGCGGGAAAGTCCGAACGGTTCGCGGCCGATATAGTGGTGCACGGCGCCGGCAGGGTGCCCGCCACCGACGCGCTTGATCTGGACAAGGCCGATGTGCGTGCCGGGCGGCGGGGCATCGAAGTCAACGACCATCTGCAAAGCACGACCAACCCCATTGTCTACGCGGCGGGCGACGTCGCCGACACGGCGGGACCGCCGCTGACGCCCGTGTCCCATCTCGAAGGCGAGGTGGTCGCCGAAAACATCCTCAACGGCAATCGCATCCAGCCGGACTACACCGGCATTCCGAGCGTCGTGTTCACGCTGCCCGCGCTCGCCCGCGTTGGATTACTGGAAGCCGAGGCGCGCGAGCAGGGGCTTGATTTCACCTGTCGGCTGACCGACATGAGCGGATGGTTCACGGTACGCCGCGTCGCCGAAACCCATGCCGCCGCCAAAGTCCTAATCGAAAACGGCAGCGACCGGATTCTCGGCGCGCATCTGCTCGGCCCGGAAAGCAGCGAAGTGATCAACCTGTTTGCGCTGGCCATGCGCAGCGGCCTCAAGGCGTCGCATCTGAAGCACTTCGTCAGCGCCTATCCGTCCGCCGCCTCCGATATCGGTTCGCTGATCTGAGCACGGCTGCGCGGCAATTTCGGCGTCATGCCGGTTGACGGATTCATCTGCGAATTTCTTGCGCTGCCGCGGCGTCTATTGCCAATCCCGCCGCCGCAAGCGCCGCCATTCCCACAGCAGATATACCGCCGGAATCACCAGCATGGTCAGCAACAAGCTGCTGATCATGCCGCCGACCATCGGCGCGGCGATGCGGCGCATTACTTCCGAGCCGGTGCCCCCGCCGAACATCACCGGCAGCAAACCAGCGATGATCGCAGCGGCGGTCATCGAGATCGGCCGCAGGCGCAGCAGTGCGCCGTCGCGCACGGCGTCGCGCACGCCCTCGAAGCTCAACGTTTTTTCCTCTGCTTTGCAGCGTTCCAGGTACGCGTCGACCGATTGATTGAGATACACCACCAGCACCACGCCGATCTCGGCGGTGACGCCCGCCAGCGCGATGAAGCCGACCGCCACCGCCACCGACAGGTTGTAGCCGAGCAGGTATAGCAGCCAGAAGCTGCCCGCCAATGCCATCGGCAACGTGCCCATAATGATCAGCATCTGCGCGACGCTGCGGAACGCCAGGTACAGCAGCAGCGCGATCAGCACGATCGTCACCGGCACGATCAGGGCGAGACTCTTTTTCGCTTGTTGCATGTATTCGTACTGGCCCGACCAGGTCAGCGAGTAACCGGGAGGCAGCTTGACCTTCGCTGCCACCACTTTCTGTGCGGCCGCCACATAAGAACCGACGTCACGTCCAGCGATGTCGACGTAGGTCCATCCGGTCAGTTGCGCGGCCTCGCTCTTGATCATCGGCGGCCCGTCGGCGATGTGCACGCTCGCCACGTCGCCGAGTGCGACATGCCCGCCACGCGCGGTGACGATGGGAAGCTGCTGCAAGCTTGACAACGAATTGCGCCAGTCGGGCGGATAACGCAGGTTGACCGGATAGCGCTCCAGCCCCTCGACCGTCTCGGTGACGTTCATGCCGCCGATCGCGCTGCGCACGACGTCCTGCACGTCGCTGATATTGAGTCCCAAGCGCGCGGCGCGGTCGCGGTCGATGTCGATCTGGATGTAACGCCCGCCGGCTACGCGTTCGGAATACACCGAGGTGGTGCCGCGAACCTGAGGCAGCACCCTCTCCAGTTGCGCGCCGATGCGCTGGATCACCTGCAAGTCCGGGCCGCCGACCTTGATGCCCACCGGTGTCTTGATGCCGGTGGAAAGCATGTCGATGCGGGTCTTGATCGGCATCACCCAGGCGTTGGTCAAGCCAGGCAGGTGGACGCGCTGTTCCAGTTCGCGACGGACATCGGTCCGGCTGGCGCCCGCGGGCCATTGCGACTGCGGCTTGAACTGGATGATGGTTTCATCCATGGACAGCGGCGCGGGATCGGTGGCGGTCTGCGCGCGGCCCATCTTGCCGAACGCCGATTGCACTTCCGGCACGCTCATGATCAGCTTGTCGGTCTGCTGCAATACCTGCCGCGCTTTGTCGGCCGAGATGCCGGGGCGTGCTGAGGGCATGTACATCAGATCGCCCTCGTCCAGCGGCGGCATGAACTCCGAACCCAGCCGCGACGCTGGCCACGCGCCGGCACCGATCACCACGACGCCGGCGATCAGCAGCAGCCACGGATAACGCACCACGCGCTCAATCACCGGTTTGTAAAGCGCTGTCAACAGACGATTGACCGGGTTGCGGTGCTCGGGTGTGATCCGGCCGCGGATGAAGTAACCCATCAATACCGGGATTACCGTCACCGCCAGGATCGCGGCTGCGGCCATCGAATAGATCCAGGTGTAGGCCAGCGGCGAGAACATGCGCCCGGCCTGACCGGTCAAGCTCAGAATCGGCACCACACTCAAGGTGATGATGAGCAGCGAGAAGAACAACGGTGGCCCGACTTCCACCGTGGCGGTCATCACCCGGCGCCAGTGGCCGCCGCCCGCGTCGTCGCCACGCTCCATGTGCTTGTGCAGGTTCTCGATCATGACGATGGCGCCGTCGACCATCGCGCCGATGGCGATGGCGATGCCGCCCAGCGACATGATGTTGGCGTTGAGCCCCTGCAGGCGCATGACGATGAAGGCCATCAATATTCCGACCGGCAGGCTGACGATCGCCACCAAGGCGGAACGAAAGTGGAACAGGAACACGCCGCAGATCAGCGCGACCACCAGGAATTCCTCGATGAGTTTCTCGCGCAGATTGCTGACCGCCGACGCGATCAATTGCGAGCGGTCGTAGGTGGGCACGATTTGCACGCCAGGCGGCAGACTGCCTTTCAACGATTCGAGTTTGGCCTTGACGCCGTCAATGACCTTTTGCGCATTCTCGCCGTAGCGCATCACGATCACTCCGCCGACCACTTCGCCCTGACCGTCGAGCTCGGTGATGCCGCGGCGAATCTGCGGCCCCAGCCGGACTTGCGCGACATCCTTGAGTTGCACCGGCGTGCCGTTGCTGTCGGTCATCAGCGGCACCTGCAACAGGTCCTTGATGCTTTTGATGTAGCCGCTGGCGCGCACCATGTACTCGGCTTCCGCCAGCTCCACCACTGCGCCGCCGGTTTCGTGATTGGCGTTCTGGATGGCCATCTTCACGTGCGCCAGCGTGATGCCGTAGGCGCGCAACTTGTCCGGATCGACGACAACTTGATATTGGCGCACCATGCCGCCGGCGGTGGCCACTTCGGCCACACCCGGCACGGTCTGCAACTGGTATTTCAGGAACCAGTCCTGCAGGCTGGTGAGCTGCGCCAGATCGTGCTGCCCGGACTTGTCCACCAGCGCGTAGTCGTACACCCAGCCCACGCCGGTGGCGTCGGGTCCGAGGCTCGGGTGCGCGTCGACCGGCAGGCTGCCGGCAACCTGATTGAGGTACTCGAGCACGCGCGAGCGCGCCCAGTACAGATCGGTGCCGTCCTTGAAAATCACATAGACATAGGAATCGCCGAAGAACGAATAGCCGCGCACCACGGTGGCGCGGGGCACCGCCAGCATCGCGGTTTCCAGCGGATAGGTGACCTGATCCTGCACCACTTGAGGCGCCTGACCGGGATAGGGCGTCTTGACGATCACCTGCACGTCGGAAAGATCGGGGATCGCATCCACCGGCGTGCGCTGCAACGTGTACAAGCCTGCGAGCACCACGAACGCGAGCGCCAGCAGCACGAAGGCGCGATTATTGAGCGACCAGCGGATGATGGCGGCGATCATCGGTGCTGCCCCTCGTTGGTGTCAGCGTTTTTTTGCAGCGACGGCTGCTGCGCCGACATTTTTTCTGACATACCGGTCATCGGCATCGCCGACATGCTTTGACCGGGCAGGGTCATGCCGGACATGCCGTCGTTTCCGGACATCGCCGGCGTTGCGGTACACGCCGATTGGCCGGAACCCAGACGCAACGCCGCGGCATCCACGTTCGCCTCGGAATCGATCAGGAACTGCGCCGACACCACCACCCGCTGGCCGGCACGCAGGCCCTTGAGGATCGCGACGCGATTTCCGTTGCTGAAGCCGGCCTGCACCGGACAGATATCGAAACGCCCATCGCCCAGCGCGAGCGCCACGCGCTGGCTTTGCCCGGTCTGGATCAGCGCCTGGCTCGGGATGTAGAGCACGTCGGCGCGCGGCGCCGTCTGCAAGGTGACGTGTGCATACATGTTCGGCTGCAAGCGTCCTTGC
>JBDTAJ010000047.1:0-8405 GCA_039924705.1 Rhodanobacteraceae bacterium | reverse complement strand
TCCTTCATCACGTCGCCGAGCTGGCCGGTCAGGATCAACTTGCCCTTGCCCGGCACCACGGTCGCTTCGATATTGAGCAGATCGCCGCCGGCTTGGGTCCAGGCAAGTCCCGTGACCAGACCGATCTCGTTTTGCTCCTCGGCGCGACCGAAATGGTGGCGGCGCACGCCCAGATAATGATCGAGGTTGCGCGAGTCCACGCGCTCGACCTTCATCGTGGCGGATTTCGATTTGGACGGTTTCACAACGACTACCGCCTGCGTGTTGTCTTCCACGCCCTCGGCGATCGCCGCCTTCTTCGCGCGCGGCGGCTTGCCATTGCCGGACGCGGCCAAGGTGAGTTCCTTGACCACCTTGCGGCAGATCTTGGCCAATTCGCGCTCAAGATTGCGCACGCCCGATTCGCGCGTGTAATAGCGGATGATGTCGCGCAACGCATTCTCGGCCACGGCCAATTCGCCATCGCGCAAGCCCGCGGCCTTGATCTGTTTGGGCAACAGGTAACGCTGCGCGATCGCGATTTTTTCGTCCTCGGTGTAGCCAGGAATCCGGATCACTTCCATGCGGTCGAGCAACGGTGCGGGGATATTCATCGAATTGGCGGTGGCGATCCACATCACCTCTGACAGATCGAAATCGACCTCAAGGTAATGGTCGCTGAAGGCGTGGTTCTGCTCCGGATCGAGCACTTCCAGTAACGCGGCGGAAGGGTCACCCCGAAAATCCATCGCCATCTTGTCGATCTCGTCCAGCATGAACATCGGATTGCGCGTGCCGACTTTCGCCATGTTCTGGATGATCCGGCCGGGCAGCGAACCGATGTAGGTGCGCCGGTGCCCGCGGATTTCGGCCTCGTCGCGCACGCCACCCAGGCTCTGGCGCACGAACTTGCGGTTGGTCGCGCGCGCGATCGAGCGGCCCAGCGAAGTCTTGCCCACGCCGGGCGGACCGACCAGACACAGGATCGGCCCCTTGATTTTGTTCACCCGCTGTTGCACGGCGAGGTATTCGAGGATCCGCTCCTTGACCTTCTCGAGGCCAAAATGATCGTCGTCCAGCACCTGCTGCGCGACACGCAAATCCTTGCGCACTTTGCTGCGCTTCTTCCACGGCACACCGAGCAGCCAATCGAGATAATTGCGCACCACGGTGGCTTCCGCCGACATCGGCGACATCAATTTGAGCTTGTTGAATTCCTGCCTGGCCTTGGCATACACGGGCTTGGGCATTCCGGCGGCTTCGATCTTCTTGGCCAGCTCGTCGATGTCGTTGGTGCCTTCTTCGAGGTCGCCCAGTTCCTTCTGGATCGCCTTCATCTGCTCGTTCAAGTAATACTCGCGCTGGCTTTTCTCCATCTGCGATTTGATCCGGCCGCGGATGCGCTTCTCGACCTGCTGCAAATCCATTTCGCTCTCGACCAGACCGATCAGGAGTTCCATCCGCGCGCCGACATCGACCGTCTCCAACGCCTTCTGCTTGTCGGACAAACGCACAGAAAGATGCGCGGCGATGCTGTCGCCCAGCCGCGAGGGATCGTCGATGCCCGAGAGACTCGCCAGCACTTCTGGTGGCAGCTTGCGGCTTTGTTTCACCAGTTGCTCGAACAACGCCACCAACATGCGCGCGGCGGCTTCCAGTTCGGCCGGCGGACGCTCATAGGTGGACTGCAAGACTTCGGTGTGGGCGCGCAACATGCCATCGTGCTCGGCAAACGAAATCGCACGTGCGCGCGTGCCACCCTCGACCAGCACCTTGACGGTGCCATCGGGCAATTTCACCAATTGCAGCACGCTGCCGATGGTGCCGACCGTGTGCAGATCGGCCGGCTGCGGGTCATCTGTCTCCGGCGCCTTCTGTGCGATCAGCAGGATCTGCCGATTGCCGGCCATCGCCGCTTCCAGCGCCTTCATCGATTTCTCGCGGCCGACGAACAGCGGGATCACCATGTGCGGATACACCACCACGTCGCGCAATGGCAGCACCGGCATCTCGGAGGACACGATCACGGCTTCGGAGGATTCTTTTTGCATGGGTTTTCCGGACAAGAGACGAGCACGGACCGGTGACGCCGGTCCCATGGCGACAGAATGGTGGCGGATAGCGCGGGGATCAAGCCGGAATAAGATATTCCGTTCGCCTTGTGGTATCCAAGGGCGAACAACAAAGCCCGTTCGCGGTTCGATACTCACCACGAGCGGGCCATTGATTCGGGACCGGCGCGGCGCGACTTAAGCGGCGTCACCCTCGGCCGCGATCAGCGGCTGTTGCAGGTTACCGCGGTAGATCAGGTACGGCTCGGCTTGACCGTTGATCACCGCCTCGTCCACCACGACCTTGCTGACATGTTCCAGCGAAGGCAGTTCGTACATGGTGTCGAGCAGCACCTGCTCGAGAATCGTGCGCAGACCGCGCGCGCCGGTTTTGCGCTTCAACGCGCGTTTGGCGATCGCGTTGAGCGCTTCCGGGCGGAACTCGATCTCCACGCCTTCCATGTCGAACATCTTCTTGAACTGGCGCGTGATCGCGTTCTTGGGCTCGGTCAGGATTTTGACCAGCGCGCCCTCGTCCAGTTCGTCGAGCGTGGCGACCACCGGCAGACGGCCGACGAACTCGGGAATCAATCCGTACTTGACGAGATCCTCGGGCTCCACTTCGGCCAACAGCTTGCCGACGTTCTGCTTACGTTCGCGACTGCGGATTTCGGCGTTGAAGCCGATGCCGGTGGTCTCGGAGCGCTGCTGGATGACTTTGTCCAGTCCGGAAAAAGCCCCGCCGACGATAAACAGAATATTGCGCGTATCGACCTGCAAGAATTCCTGCTGCGGGTGTTTGCGCCCGCCCTGAGGCGGCACGCTAGCCACCGTGCCTTCGATCAATTTCAACAGCGCCTGCTGCACGCCCTCGCCCGACACGTCGCGGGTGATCGAGGGGTTCTCGCTCTTGCGGGAAATCTTGTCGATCTCGTCGATGTAGACGATGCCGGTCTGCGCCTTCTCGACGTCGTAATCGCACTTCTGCAGCAGTTTCTGGATGATGTTCTCGACATCCTCGCCAACGTAACCGGCTTCGGTCAGCGTGGTTGCGTCGGCGATGGTGAACGGAACGTTGAGCAGCCGCGCCAGCGTCTCAGCGAGCAACGTCTTGCCGCAGCCGGTCGGACCGATCAGGAGAATGTTCGACTTGGCCAGCTCGATGTCGTCGTTCTTGGCGCGCGATTCCATCCGCTTGTAATGGTTGTACACCGCCACCGCCAGCGACTTCTTGGCGCGGGTCTGCCCGATCACGTACTGATCGAGTGTCTCCATGATCTCGCGCGGCTTGGGCAACTGGTTGCGGCCGGTCGCGGCCTTCTCTTCCAGTTCCTCGCGGATGATGTCGTTGCACAGTTCCACGCATTCATCGCAGATGAAAACGCTAGGGCCCGCAATCAGCTTGCGGACCTCGTGCTGGCTCTTGCCGCAGAAGGAGCAGTAGAGAATCTTGCCGCCGTCGTTGGCCCGGCCCTGCCGGTCATCGCTCATGCCAAACCCCGAAAATCGTTGTGCGGCTCGAGAATAGCATAGCCTCCCGCACTTGCCTGGCAAGCGCAGAAAGTCACGCGGAGAGGTGAAGAATCTTGAAAATCAGGCGATCAGCCGGTTTTCAGTCGACCCTAAGCAGACTTGACCGTCCGCTCCGGGCGCCGATCCAGTACCGAGTCGATCAACCCGTAGGCTTGCGCATCGACCCCGCTCAGGAAGCGATCGCGCTCGGTGTCGCGCGCGATTTCTTCATAGGTGCGGCCCGTATGCTCCGCCATCAGTCGATTGAGCCGCTCGCGCAGATACAGGATTTCCTTGGCGTGAATTTCTATGTCGGTCGCCTGACCCTGCGCGCCACCGGAGGGTTGATGGATCATGATACGGGCATTGGGCAATGCGAAACGCTTGCCTTTGGCGCCGGCGGCCAGCAGGAACGCGCCCATGCTGGCGGCTTGGCCGACGCACATGGTGCTGACGTCGGGTTTGAGGTACTGCATGGTGTCGTAGATCGCCATGCCGGCCGTGACGACGCCACCCGGCGAATTGATATACAGGCTGATATCCTTCTCAGGGTTTTCCGATTCCAGGAACAGCATCTGCGCGATCAGGATATTGGCGACCTGGTCGTTGACTTCGCCCACCAGGAAAATCACGCGCTCCTTCAGCAGGCGCGAGTAGATATCGTAGGAGCGCTCCCCGCGCGAGGTCTGCTCGACCACCATCGGGATGAGATTCAGATTCCGCGGCGGCGAGAATTGACTGGACATGTTGCGCTCCGATTCGAAGGACGGCTGGACGGCCGCTCGCGGCCATCCTAACGCGGATGCATCGCCTCGTCGAAGCTGAGTTGGCGATCTGTGGTGGACGCGTGTTGCGCCACCCATTCCGCAACCTGCTCCTCGAGCACCGAAGTGCGCACCGCATCCGTCATCTGGGGATCGGAGTTGTAGAGTTCAATGACCTTTTCCGGCTCCTCGTAGGTCGAGGCGGTCGTGGCGATCGACGCAGCGACGCGCTGGTTGTCCACGCGCAGCGCATTGACACGCGCGACTTCGCGCATCAGGAGACCCGCGATCACCCGCTGCCGCGCGGCCGGCTGCGCGGCGGAAAGCGTGCCCAGCGGCAGCGGCGCGTCAGCAGCAAGGTTCGGCATCGAAACGCGCGCCAGCCTATGCGCCTCGGCATCGATCAGCACCTGCGGCGCATCGATATCCGGATACGCGTTGCCCAATTTCGAAGCGACTTCGTTGCGCACGCGCATGCTCAGCGCGCTGGCCAATTCGCGTTCGAGATTGGCGCGCACTTCCTTGCGGAAGCTCTCGATGCCGCCATCTTCGATGCCAAAGCCCTTGACGAAGGCCGCGTCGAGTTCCGGCACGCGCGGCGCCTGCACCTTTTCCACGTGTGCGTGAACCTGCACCAGCTTGCCGGCCAGTTGCGGATTGCGGAACTCGATCGGGAACGCGACGGCCGCTTCGAATACCTCGCCGACCTTGCGTCCGCGCAATACTTCGTCGAAGGCGACGAACAGCGTGCCGGAATCGAGCACGCTGGCGACGCGCTCGCGGCCTTGTTCGGGATAGCGATAATCGCCGGCTTGCGCGGCATATTCGAAGATCACCATGTCGCCCGCTTCGGCGACGCGCTCCACGGCCTCGAAATTGCGCCGCTGCTGGCGCAAGGTTTCGATCATCGCGTCGATGTCGGTATCGCCGACTTGCGCGGTAACGCGCTCGATCTGCAAACCGGCGACATCGATCACCGGCAATTCCGGCATCACCTCGAAAGTCGCGGTGTACGCGATCTCGCCATCGTGCGCGGCGCCGTCTGTGTCAATGTCGGGCATCGCGACCGGCTGCAATTTCTGCTGCTGCACGGCTTCGCGGAAAGTGCTGCCGACCAAGTCCGACATCGCCTCGCCGCGGATCTGCGCGCCGTAACGTTGCTCGATGACCTTGGCCGGCACCTTGCCGGGACGGAAGCCCTTCAGGCGCGCGCTGCGAGTCATTTCGTTCAAGCGTTCGCGCACGCGCGACTCGTATTGCTCGGCGGGAAACTTCACCGTCAATTTGCGGCCGAGTTTTCCGAGGTTTTCCAGTGACACTTGCATATGTGCTCCATCGAAGCGTGCTTTTGGTGAGAAGCGCGTCCAAGGATGGCCGCTTTCACACACAGGGATGTCTACTATGTTGGTGCGAAAGGCGGGACTCGAACCCGCATGGGTTGCCCCACTGGAACCTAAATCCAGCGCGTCTGCCAGTTCCGCCACTTTCGCTGGGCCGCCGTTTCCGCGCACCGCACATCACGGACCGTCTTCTACCACAAAGTCTAGATAACACGCTGCGTTCAATGCATGTTTCGATGCGATTCTTGTTGGCCTTACTCGCAACCTTACTCACAATCCTCAGTTCGTCATCCTTGACCGGGACGCACTAACGCCACAAAGCCGTTACCCAACATTCCAAAAGCGCCACCAGGAACGGCCCCAAACCACCATTGCGATGGTGGCATTCGATGTAGAGGTGACAGTTCGCGGTTGACGACCAGCATCACCAGCCTGCAACCGACCGAATTCGCCTATTATGAATTGCTCCGCATACGGCCACAAGCCGCCGGTACTGGCAGGCATCGGTTGGCATGCGGGCGTGGGTCGCGGCGCTGCACGTGAGCAGGTGACGATGCTGTCCAGGATCGCGGCGCCGAGCCGACTATCCGAATGAGATGATTAAGCGATCAGTGCCCATGATGATGCCCTTGGCACGCGTGGTCGTGTTCGCCATGGTTGCCCGTTGCCATCATCCGCATCATCGCGGGACCGCCGGTGCGAAAGAACACGATGATCAGGGTCGCGCCGGTCGTTGCAAATACGATGTTCAACACCGTGGTGTAGTTGAAGTTGATCTGCGCCATCGCCACGCCGAGCCCGCGTTGCGAAGGCACCCAATGCAGCAGGAAGAACAGGCCTTCCACGCACAACGCCGCCAACACCATCACGATGTAGAAGGTGACGAACAGGAACAGCGTCGGTTTGCCGCCGTAGTATTTGCGATAGATGTTCAAGATCGGCGGAATGATCAAGTCACCAAAAATGAAGGCGACCACGCCGCCGAAACTGATACCGCCGTTCCACAGCACGGCGGCCAGTGGCACGTTGCCGATCGAACAGGTGAATGCGGCGAGCGCAATCAGCGGGCCGATTAACGCGCCCCAGATCGCGATCGTCCAGGCATTGTGTCCTTGCAGGAAAAACGCCTGCCAGAAATGCTCCGGCACCCACGCACCCAGCGCGCCGGCGATCAGTAATCCGGCGAGAATGTCCTTCCACACCATCGTCCAGTTCATCACGTAGTAATGGCTGATTGCGATCCAACCCTTGCGCGATAAAAGCCGTGCGCGCCAATCGCCGCTGCGTTTTTCCATCGCCATCGCGGCGTGGCCTTCCATCGCGCCTTGCGCATCACCCTTGGCGTGTTCGACCGCGGCGCGTTCCAGTTTTTTCGGTAGCAGGAGCGCGTAACCCACGCCGAGCAGGATCAACATGATGGTGCCGCCGATGAACTCGGCCGCGGCGAATTGCCACGCCATCAACACCCACAGCAGCACGCCCAGCTCCAGCACGAGATTCGTGGCGGCGAACTGGAACGCCATCGCCGCGGTGAAGTTGCCGCCTTTGCGCACGATCGAGCGCGCCATCGCCACCGCCGCATAGGAACACGACGAGGTCGCCGCGCCGAAGAGTCCTGCGGTTGCGATCGAACGCGGGCCGCCGTCCGGCAACAGTTTCGACATGGTGTCCTTCGGAATCAGCACCTCGATGATCGCGGAAAAGGTGAAACCGAGACTCAAGCCCCAGAAGATCTGCCAGAACATGGTAAAGGCAAGCCACAGGGCGTGATCGATGGCGGTGAGAATGTCCATGCCGCACCTCCTTGTTGCACGGGACGAAAGTTCAACACTGTGCGCATTCTATGCCGTCGGTGCCTTCGACCATTGCTCGCCAACATCCACCGCGGCCAGCCCCGATGCATCGTTTCGTCCGCTATCTATCTATCACCCGTGAATCCTTTTGCCCTGCAGAGGCCGCTATGGGGTACCGGAGCCGTTCCGGCTCTTTTGCGGAGGATCGTTTAATGAACACCACTTCGCTTCTCAAAACCGCTCTGTCAGCAGCACTGACGCTCGGCGCGGCGTCCGTTGCCTCGGCCGCCATGGCGCAGCAAACGATGAGCATGACGCCAGCGCAATGAAGATGCAGCGAGACAAAACGATGGCCATGATGAAGAAGAATCACGGCCAGCCTTGCTATGGCATCAATGCCGCCTACAAGAACGACTGCCAGTCGCCTGGCCACTCCTGTGCCGGACTGGATTCGAAAGCACGCGACCCAAATGCGTTTGTGGCGGTACCGGCTGGCCTCTGTACGAAGATCGACGGCGGCAGTTTAAAATCAGCGTAACTGACGCTGTGCCGCGATGTCGGTCGATCACAACGCTGTAGACGGCCCGTTCCCGATTCCGGCTTCGGCCGGGATCGGGTTGCGCCCGCCCCACCTCGCACGTGTAATGTGCGAGCGGCCGCGTATCGCTTGGCTGGAGGTGCATAGCGGAAACCTCTACGCCGCGGGCGGCAGTTTTCGCGAGGCGATCGAACGCCTACTTGCGGACTATCCGCTCAGCCTGCATGGCGTGGGATTATCGCTGGGATCAGCGGACGCGTTGGACGCCGCACACCTCCGGCGGTTGGCTTCGCTGATTGATCACTACCAACCGGCACTCGTCTCCGAACACCTTTGCTGGGGCGCTGTGGACGGCCGCCACAGTAACGACCTGTTGCCGCTGCCGTTCACGGAGGAGGCGGTAACGCTGCTGGCCTCGCGCATCGGCC
>JBDTAJ010000046.1:0-14482 GCA_039924705.1 Rhodanobacteraceae bacterium | reverse complement strand
CGTACGCGCGCGCACATCGTCGCGGCGGTTCCGGCTGGACGCGTGATCGCCACGCGCGCGCCGATCAGTGGTTTTCTTGTTCGTGTGCGGGCCATGTTCGGATGCTAACCGAATCCGCGCGCGGCTTGTCGACGGAAACCATGTACGCCAAACTGATCGCATGCCCGATCACGCCGTGCTGGCCGCGCAACTCGAACGCCATATCCTCGAGCACATTCCGCTGGCGCGCGCGATGTACGCGCGTGTTGCGCGCTATGACGGCGCGCAATTGGAACTGGTAGCGCCGCTCGCGCCCAACATCAACGACAAGGGCTGCGCGTTCGGCGGCAGCATGGCGTCCTTGATGACGCTGGCCGGTTGGGGTTTGCTGGAACTGGCATTGCGCGCACGCGAGATCGAGTGCGACATCTACATCGGCGATTCGCAGTTGCGCTACCGCGAACCGTTGTGGGGCGAACTGCACGCTCGCGCGCGTTTCACGGAGGAAATTTCGCTGGATGACTTTTTCGAAACGTTGGCTGCACGTGGCAAGGCGCGGGTTGAGATAATCTGCGAAATCGTCTGGAGGGAGCGCGCGGCCGCCACGCTGGATGCGGCTTTCGTCGCCAAGGTGCGCGATTGAAGCCGGCTCGCGCATGTGATGAGCAACTCAGGCACAATCGGTTCGTCTTTCGCCGCGAGGATCCACCCATGCGCGCACGCATTGCCGTGTTTTCCCTGTCCGCCGCGCTGCTACTCGCCGGCTGCGCCAGCCTGCAGATCAGCAGCAAGGACAAATCGCGCGACGATACGCTGGACGGTTACGCCGCGACCCTGCGTTGGGGCGATTTCGCCGGCGCGTACCAGTTCGTCGACCCGGATGTGCGCGCCAAGCATCCGCTGGATGCCGCAACCAAGGCGAAATACAACAAGGTCAGCGTCGCCGGATACGACGCGCAGCCGCCGGCGACGACCGGCGAGAATACGATCCAGCAATTGGTGAAGATCAGTCTGATCGACAAAGGCAGCCAGAGCTCGTACGACATTGTCGATCACCAGAGCTGGCGATGGGATCCGACGGTCAAACGCTGGTGGCTGGAATCGGGCTTGCCGGATATCACTCCGGAACAGTAGTTGGCAGGCATCCTTGGCTTGCGCTATCACTCTATCGCAGGCGCCGCCATATCGCCGATAATACGCGCCTTCGCGCGATCGGCGCGCGGGACCCGGATCGCCAATGAACGAAATTCTGTCGCGCGCACCGCAATTCATCGCGCACCATCCGTTGCTGATCGCCGCGTTCGTGGTGATCGTGCTGGCGCTGATCGGTCTGGAAGGCTCCAAGCGCTTCCGCGGTTTCAAGGAACTGACGCCGGCGGGTTTGACGCATCTGATCAATCGCGACAATGCGTTGGTGATCGACGTATCGGCGCTGGCGGAGTACGAAAAAGCGCATGTGCCCGGTTCGCGTCATATCGCGCCTAGCCAGTTCGATCCCGAGAACAAGGATTTGAAAAAGGCGCGCGAGCTGCCGGTGGTGACGGTGTGTCGGAATGGTGCCGAATCGGCCAAAGCCGCGCGACGGTTGGCCAAGGCCGGTTTCGTGCGCGTGTACACCTTGAGCGGCGGCATCGGCGCATGGCAACGCGCGGATTTGCCGCTGGCGCGTGGTCGAAACTGAGCGCTCAGGCCATTCGCGCCTGCCGCATCAAGAACGTGCGCATCGCCGGATCTTCGCACAAGCCAATCGCACGCTCGTAAGCCGCCGCGGCTTCATCGTCGCGATGCAGACGTTTGAACAGATGCGCGGTCAAGGCCCAGTATGGCTGATATCTCGCAACGGTTTCCGCAGGCATTGCCTGCAGCAACGTCAGGCCCGACGCGGCATCGCGCGCCTCAGCCATCGCGGCGGCGCGGCTGACCAACGCGCCGATGGTCGGCGCCAGCCCCACCAGCCCTTCGTACAATAACGCGATCGACTCCCAATCGGTGTGCCCGCTATGCGCGCGCAACGCATGCACCGATTGGATCGCCGCTTCGAGCTGGAAACGCCCGATGCGACCTGCGCGCTCGGCATCGCGCAGCAGACGATTCGCTTCCTCGGTCATCGGCATCGACCAGCGCGCGGTGTCCTGTCGCGACAGCGGCACATAACCGCCAGTGTTGGAGCGCCGCGTATCGCGGCGTGACTCGCAATACAGCATCAGCGCCAGCAGCCCTTTCGCTTCGGGTTCGTCCGGCTGCAGGCGCAGCAATAACCGGCCGAGTTCGAGCGCTTCGTTAGCCAAGCCCTTGCCGCGGGGATCGGCGCCGTCGGGGTCGTCCCAGCCGCTGCCGTAAGCGGCATAGATCGCTTGCAGCACGGCGTCGAGACGTGCTGGCAACTCGTTTGTGCGCGGGGTTTCAAAGGCGATGCCCGCATCGCGGATCTTGGTTTTCGCGCGGCTCAAGCGCTGGCCCATCGCGGAGGGTTTCACCAGAAATGCCGAGGCGATGCGCGCAGCATCCAGCCCCAGCACCGTTTGCAGCATCAGTGGTGTGCGCACTGCGGCGTCGATCGCTGGATGCGCGCAGACGAACAACAGTTTCAGGCGCTCGTCGGGGAACACGTTGTGCTCATGGATCATCTCTTGCGCCTCATCGATCGCCGCGAGCAGTTCCGGTTGCGCCAGCGTTTGCACGCGTGCGTGGCGCGCGGCGTCGATCAGGCGGCGCCGCGCGGCGGTCAGCAACCAGGCGTCCGGTTTGCGCGGCACGCCGTCGCGGGGCCAGTTTTCCAGTGCAGAAAGGAATGCCTCGGCCAGCGCGTCTTCCGCCGCGGCGACGTCGCGCGAACGCGCGGCCAGAAAGGCCAGGAGTCGCCCGTAGCTAGTGCGCGCGACCTGCTCGACCGCACCCGCCACGCCTTCGTTGCGATTCATCGCTTGCGCGGCTTGCGTCGCGTCTCAGCCGCGACGAACGCGCGCGCTTCGTTGGCAAGCGGCATCCATTCGCTTGCTTGTTGCGGCGTCACCGTGATCCAGCCGTTCATCGCCCTGCCGCCGCTGGCGAAACGCTCGGCGCGTCCGTCCGCGAGCAATTGCGCTACGCGCGCAGGCGGCAGCTTCAGCAACAAACGATGTTTGCGCGTCAACGCGGCAAAGATCTTGCCATCGACGCGCAAGGCGTCGGCGCCGAACTTGGACGAACCGCTCGGAGTCCATCCGACGCCGTAGTGCGAGGCAACGGCGGCGAACAGTTCGATCGCGCGACGCGCTTCCATCGCTTGCTTCAGCCTTTCGGTACCAGGTTCGGCCGCACCTCGTAGATGCGACCCGGCGAGCGCGGCACGCGCGCGGCCCATTGCAGCGCGGTATCGAGGTCGGGAACGTCGATCATGTAAATGCCGCCGAGTTGCTCCTTGGTGTCGGCATAAGGGCCGTCCTGCACCTGCTGCTTGTTACCTTTGATGCGCAGCGTGGTGGCGGTATCCGGCGGTTGCAGGCCGGCGCCACCGACGAAGATGCCGGCATCCTGCAGCGCTTTGGTGTAGGCAGGCCACACAGCCCAATAGGCTTCCCGCTTGGCCGGATCGGCGTCGTCTCGCACGGCGAAATCGGCGGCAGTTTCATAGATCAGAATCGAATAGTTCATGACGGTGCTCCAGGTCTGTTAAGAGCGCGAAGTGATCGCTCACTGCCATGTCGTGCCAGACGAGCGCATTTCGACAATCGTCCACTCGCGATTCAGACTTCCTCGACTGCCGTCAACTTAACGCGGCGCATCAGCCATGCGACGCCGCGTAGATCGGCGAGTCCCACCCACAATCGATCCCACATGCCGTATTTCGAGACGCCGCGCGTGCGGGGGCGGTGGCCGACCGGGATGCTGACGCTTTCGTAGCCGGCACGGCACACCAGCGCTGGCAGATAGCGGTGCATGTGATCGAAGTAGGGCAGCGCCAGGAACGTCTCGCGCTCGAACAGTTTCAGTCCGCAGCCGGTGTCGGGCGTGGCGTCGCGCAACATCCGCGAACGCACGCCGTTGGCGATCTTCGATGAAACTCTTTTGGAAAGGGTGTCGCGGCGGGTGGTGCGCCAGCCGGCGAAGAGTTTGATCTTCGGATTCGCTTGCGCACGCGCGTCCAGCAATTTCGGAATGTCGGCCGGATCGTTCTGGCCGTCGCCATCCAGTGTGGCGATCCACACACCGCACGCCGTATGCACGCCGTTGCGGATCGCGGTGCTCTGTCCGCTCTGCTTCAGGTGCCGGACGATGCGCAATTCGGGAAACTGCGCGCGTTGCGCGCGCAGCACATCCAGCGTGTCGTCCGTGCTGGCGTCATCCACGTACACGATTTCGAAATCGTGGAGTCCGCGCAGCGCGGTGGCGATTTCGGCGAGCAGGGGCGGGATGTTGTCGCGCTCGTTGAAGACGGGCACGACCACGGAAAGCTCGGGCATGGGCGCGGCCTTGCGAAGTGATGCGCGATTATCGCCGATGCGCTCTTCGCGTGCAGCGGATCGATTCTTCTCAGCCCTCTCTGGCGCGTCTTCCGTTCGGCATCCTTGCCTCGCCCTCAGCCAATGCACGCGATGCCACTGGCATCGCGTAACGCGCATTGGCTTCGACCTGCTGCGCCGGACCTTGCAGCGCGTCGCGCATGTTGCGCTCGACCTGAGCGAAGCCGCGTGCATCGGCGCCCAGCAGCAGCAGGGTGCCGTGGCCCAGCGGCATTTCGCGGCCTTGCCAACCCGCGTGGTGAAAGTCGCGCGCCCGCACGATCGTGTGATCGACGAAGTACAGCGCGGTGACCGGCTCGGCGCCTTCGCGGAACACCATGTGCAGGACGCGGTAAGGCCCGACCTCACAATCGTGCACATACACCGCATCATCGGGAACCGTGCGCAGCGCGAGGCCGCGTCCGGCAAAACCAGCGCGCAACGCACCGCCGTCGAGAGGCTGCGTGCGTGCCAACGCGCCGGCTTCGCCGGCAAGGTGCGCCACGCTCATCGCCGGCAACGGATCGGCGCTGGCTCGCCGATCGATGGCGAACGTACCGAGGCCAAGAACTATCAATAACGATGCGGCGATCGCAAAACCCTGCCAGCGGCGGCGCGCGCGCGCGCGGGCGAGCGTGGAGTGCGCCAGCAGGACTCGCTCGGCGAGATTGGGCGGCGCTTCGATCGACAGCGCGTTGTCGAGGCGGCGCTCCAATCGTTGCGCGCGCCACCACGCCTCGGTGCAGCCGGCATGGCAACGGTCGCGATGGGCGACAAACGCGGGCTCGCGCGAGCGCGGCTCGCCGGCCAGGCGGCGGCGGAATTCAAGGCAATCCATGCGCACTCTCCTTATCGTCCGCAGCGTGGCCGTCGAGCAGGACGCGCAATTTCTGCCGCGCGCGGAACAGTTGCGTCATCACCGCACCCGGCTTGCAATCCAGTTCCGTCGCGATCTCCTCGCAGGAAAACCCGCCCAGCACCTGCATCAGCAGCGGCTCGCGATATTTGGGTTCGAGTCGCAGGATGGCGGCGCGCACCTGCGCACCGCTGCCGGCGCGTTCCGGGCTCGCCGAGGCCGAATCATCGACCACGTGATCATTCAATTCGGTGAGATCGAAGCGTTTGCGTTCAAAGCCGCGCGCGTGCTCGCGGCGCAGGATGGTGAGCAGCCAAGGCTTGGCGGCGGCGCCGTCGCGCAACGAATCCAGCGCGCGCCAGGCGCGCAGCAGAGTTTCCTGCACCAAATCCTGCGCGCGCGCGTCCTCGCCGCACAACCAGTATGCGAACCGGTACAGGTCGGTTGCATGCGCGCGGACGAGCGCGTCGAACTGGTGTTGCTTCGTGCTCACCGATTGACAGAGACCGGCATAAGGCGGGGAGACTTTCAGACGTACTGACCGTCAGGAATTCTTTAACGAAGTTTTTCCAGCACGCCTTCCAACTCATCCGCACTGTGATAGCGGATCACCAGTTTACCCTGGCCGTTGCGGCCGTGCGCGATCTGCACGCGCGCGCCAAGTTTTCCGGAGAGCTCGCGTTCCAACGCGGCGATGTCCGGATCGGCATTCGGCGTGCGGCGTTTGGCCGACGACGGTAACTGTGCGAGTCGCACGGCCTGTTCCAGCTCGCGCACCGACCAGCCCTCGGCGGCGGCCTTTTCCGCCAGCGCGATCCCGCGCGGCGCGGGCAGCGCCAGCAAGGCGCGCGCATGACCCATTTCGATCTGGCCGTTCTCGAGCAGACGGCGGATCGGTTCCGGCAATTCCAGCAATCGCAGGAGATTGGCGACCGCGGCGCGCGAACGCCCGACCGCGTCCGCGGCCTGCTGCTGGGTCAGATCGAATTCCTCGATCAGCCGATGCAACGCGTGCGCCTCCTCCAGCGCCGTCAAGTCCTCGCGCTGGATGTTCTCGATCAGTGCCATCGCCAGCACGTTGTGCGGCGGTACCTCGCGCAAGACTGCCGGGATTTCGCGCAAGCCCGCCAGTTGCGCTGCGCGCCAACGGCGCTCGCCGGCGATCAGTTCGTATTTGTCGCGACCGAGGCTGCGCACCACGATCGGCTGGATCACGCCTTGCGATTTGATCGACGCGGCCAGTTCCGCCAGTTTGGCTTCATCGATCTTTTGACGCGGCTGAAATTTGCCTGGCGCGATGGACGATAGCGGCAGGTTGCGCAGTTCGTCACCGCCCGCTGCGGATTCGTCGATATCGCCGCCGCCCAGCAGCACATCCAGATCGCGCGAACCAAGACCACGGCGTTTGGCGGACATGCGTTGAGGGTCCTCAGTGGGTCGCGGCGGGCGCCGCGCTCGATGCCGCGCGCTCGCGGCGGATCATTTCGCCGGCGAGGCCGAGATAAGCGATCGCACCGCGCGATTCGCGGTCGTACAAATTGATCGGCTTGCCGTGGCTGGGCGCTTCCGCCAGGCGCACATTGCGCGGGATGATCGAGCGCAGCACCTTGTCGCCAAAATGCTTGGTCAATTGAGCGGATACGTCGTTGCCGAGATTGTTGCGCACGTCGAACATGGTGCGTAGCAGGCCTTCGACCTCCAGGTGTGGATTGAGCCGCGTCCGCACCGCCTTGATCGTATCGAGCAACGAAGTGAGCCCTTCCAGCGCAAAGTATTCGCACTGCACCGGGATCAATACACTTTGCGCGGCGGTCAATGCATTCAACGTCAACAGGTGCAGCGACGGCGGACAGTCGATGAGGATGGTGTGATAACGCTCGCCGAGCTTGGCGAGTTGTTCCTTCAAACGCGACTCGCGTGCGATCGCGTCCATCAGTTTCAATTCGGCCGCCGTGAGATCGCGACCGCCCGGCAGCAGGTCGTAACCGGCCTCAGTGGGCAGGATCGCGGAATCGATGCTGGCTTCTTCCAACAATACCTCGCAGCCGCTGGGCTTGGCATTGCGTTTGTCGATGCCCGATGCCATCGTGGCATTGCCCTGCGGGTCGAGATCGACCAGCAGGATCTTGCGCTTGGTCTCGGCCAAAGCCGCGGCCAGATTGACCGCGGTGGTGGTTTTGCCGACCCCGCCTTTCTGGTTGGCGATGGCGATAATGCGCGTCATGGAAGCAAAACGATCCCCGTCGTGAACGCGAAGCGTAGCATCGACCATTGGTCGGGTGAGGATCAGTCCCGCCGGATTTCGATCAAGTGCCGTTGCGCGTCCAGCCCTGGTACGCGCAGCGCGTGCACCGCGGCGATCCGGAACGGCGCCGGCACGCCGGCGAGTTCGCTGTCATCGATACGCCCCTTCAATGCCAGCCAAACACCAGCTGGGGCCAATGCGTGTCCGCCCCAGGCGAGCATCTCGGCGAGCGAGGCAAAGGCGCGCGCGGTAATGCAGTCGAAGGCGCCTTGCAGATCCTCTACGCGTGCCTGCGCGACCCGCGCGTTGGGCAGTGGTAAAACGCGCGCGGCCTCGCGCAGAAAGCGTGCTTTCTTGCCGTTGCTGTCCACCAGCGTCACTAGAAGCCGCGGCTGGGCGATCGCCAAGGGGATACCAGGCAGACCCGCGCCGCTGCCCAGATCGGCCAGCATGTCACCGTCGATGAACGGCAGGACCGCCAACGAATCCAGCAGATGCCGTGTGACCATCTCCAAGGGATCGCGTACCGCGGTCAGGTTATAGGTGCCGTTCCAGCGCTGCAGCAGTTCGACATAGTCGAGCAACCGGGCGACCTCGCCCTCCGGCAACGCCAGCCGCAGGGCGATAAGGCCTTCCTCGAGTCGGCGCTGCAACGCCCTCCGATCTTGCATCGTGTTTTCCACCACTCTGAAAGTATCTGGGCATCGATGGCAAATCCAGCGTCCAGGATTTCTCGCCGTGACTCGGGTTCCCGCCAGATAGTAGAAACCGTTCGCCCTGGGTTATCGAAGAGTGGACGATCCGACGAAAGCCTGCTCGCGTGGTTCGATATCTCACCCCCGAACGGCGCTGATTGGGCGGTGCGCACGTTGGGCGCTACAATAACGAAGGCCCGCACGAATGCGGGCCTTCTTCACGCGCTCCCTAAAGGAAATTCAGCGAATCCGCGCCGTCAGGCCGCCAGATCCAGCTCGACCCGCGTCACCAACACGCCGCGTTCGCGCAGCGCGCCGTTGAGCGCCTGCTTCAGGCGTAGGTTGCGCGCCCGCACGTCCTCGGTGTCGGCCACCTCGGGCAATGCACCCAGCACGCGGGTGCGGATCATCTCGTCGGCGCGATCGATCACGGCATCGGCGCGTTCGGGGTCGAGCACCTGCCACCATACCCGCCCGCGCAAGGTTTCCGGTTGCGGGTGTCCTTCGAGATACACACGCTCCTCGACAGGCAGGGTGTACCCGGTCACGCTGATTTTGTGGGCAATGCGCTCGATCAACGGCACCACCACATGGATGCCCGGGGTCAGCGTGCGGGCGGGCTTGCCAAGCCGGCGCAAGGTATAGACCTGACCTTCGGGGATTCGCTTGACGCACACCGCAGCCAGCAGGCCGATCAGCGCCAGCAGGGGAAGGATGGTGAGCGTCGTGAACATTTTATTTTAACTCAGTTAGTTGTATCGTTTTGTTGTTTTATCACTGCGGAATATCGTGCAGGGTACGGATCGGATAGTGCCTTAATCTTAATTTAACAGCAAGCAACCTCGGCTGAATACGCCATTTTCACTCGGTATACGGTCTTGAGCCGTGCGGTTCGCTGGCGTGCCTCTACAATGCAAAATGTTCAGATGCATGGATCTTGCCATGGCCTTTCCCGCCACCCGTTTGCGCAGGATGCGCCACGATGCCTTCGCGCGCGCGCTGATGCGCGAAACCGTATTGACACCTTCCGACCTGATCCTGCCGGTGTTCGTTCACGAGGGCGCGGGCGATGTGCGCACGGATATTCCATCGATGCCCGGCGTCGCGCGGCTGTCGATCGGCGCGCTGTTGCAAATCGGCGAGCAGGCGATGCAGTTGGGCGTGCCGGCGCTGGCGCTGTTTCCGGCGATCGAACCCGCGAGCAAAAGCGCGGACGCGCGCGAAGCCTGGAATGACGAAGGCTTGGTGCAACGCGCGACCCGCGCTTTGAAGCAACGCTTGCCGGCATTGGGCGTGATCTGCGATGTTGCGCTGGACCCCTACACCACGCATGGACAGGATGGGTTGATCGACGAAGTGGGTTACGTGTTGAACGACGAAACCGTCGCGGCATTGACCCAGCAGGCGTTATCGCAAGCGCGTGCCGGTGCGGATTTCGTCGCGCCCTCGGACATGATGGACGGACGCATCGGCGCGATCCGCGGCGCGCTCGAGCGCGCCGGTTTGATCCATACCCGCATCCTCGCTTACGCCGCGAAATACGCCTCGGGTTTTTACGGCCCGTTCCGCGATGCGGTGGGTTCTGCTGCGAATCTCGGCAAGGGTTCCAAACACACCTACCAGATGGATGTCGCCAATTCGGATGAAGCACTGCGCGAAGTCGAACTCGATCTCGCCGAAGGCGCCGATGCGGTGATGGTGAAACCGGGCCTGCCGTGTCTCGACATCGTGCGCCGCGTGAAGGATCGCTTCGGCGCGCCGACCTTCGTGTATCAGGTCAGCGGCGAGTACGCGATGTTGAAAGCCGCGGCAATGAACGGCTGGCTGGACGAACGCGCGTGCATGTTGGAATCGCTGGTGTGCATCAAACGCGCCGGCGCCGATGCAATCCTCACCTATTTTGCGTTGGATGCGGCGCGCACATTGCGCGAGCAACATAGCCTGTAACCTGCGCCTGCCATAATCGCCTTGTTGCTTGAATGAGACGCACCCGTGCAAGACCACGGCTTCCTGCAATCGATCGTGGTGTTCCTGGTCGCGGTAGTGATCGCGGTGCCGGTCGCGCGCCGCCTGAAACTGGGTTCGGTATTGGGTTATCTCGCCGCGGGCGTGGTGATCGGCCCGTTCGGTTTGAAACTGGTGCGCAATCCCGACGCGATCGCCGGCATTTCGGAACTCGGCGTCGCGCTGCTGCTGTTCGTGATCGGTCTGGAGTTGTCGCCGAATCGGTTGTGGTTGATGCGGCGCGCGGTGTTCGGCGCGGGCGCGGCGCAGGTGCTGGTTTCGGCGGCTGTGATCGGCCTGATCGCCTTTTACTTTTTTGGATTGGACGTCGCAAGCGCATCCGTCATCGGACTGGGGTTGGCACTGTCCTCGACCGCGTTCGGCTTGCAAACATTGGCCGAGCGCAAGGAATTGCAAAGCGGACACGGCCGGCTCGCATTCGCGATCCTGCTTTTTCAGGATATGGCCGCGATTCCCCTGATCGCCGCGATCCCGCTGCTGGGCGCGCCGCTCGTTGCGTACGCCGCGACGCCGTGGTGGCTCTCCGCGTTGCGCGTACTCGGCGTGATCGCGGTTGTCGTGGTCGGCGGACGTTATGCGTTGCGGCCGCTGTTCCGCGCGGTCGCCAAGACGCAACTAATCGAGGTCTCGACCGCGACCGCATTGCTGGTGGTGATCGGCACCGCGTGGCTGATGCAGCTCGCCGGCATTTCGATGGCGTTGGGAACCTTCCTCGCTGGTGTGCTGCTGGCCGATTCCGAGTATCGCCACGAACTGGAATCCAATATCGCGCCGTTCGAGGGCTTGCTGCTAGGTCTGTTCTTCATCGCGGTCGGGATGGGCGTCGACCTGCACCTGATCCTGGCGCATCCGTGGATCGTGGCCGGACTGGTTGCGCTGCTGCTGATCTGCAAGGCGCCGGTACTGGCCGCGATCGCGCGCGCCGGCGTGCATCTGGATACCGCAGGTTCACTGCGCCTTGCGGTACTGCTGGCCGGCGGCGGCGAATTCGCGTTCGTGGTGTTCAAGCTTGCAGCCGAGCGCGGTCTACTGAGCGAATCGCAGCACGGCTTGTTGGTGCTGGTGATCACCTTGAGCATGGCCGCGGTGCCGCTGCTGGTGCTCGCCGCCGCCCGTCTGCCCGGTCCGCGCAAGCCCAAACGCGAATTCGACACGATCGACGCCGGTACGCCGCGGGTGATCATCGCCGGCTTCGGCCGGGTCGGGCAGATCGTGGCGCGCTTGTTGCGCGCGCATCGCATCCCGTTCACCGCGCTGGAGAGTTCGGTCGAGCAGGTCGATCTGTCGCGCCGTTTCGGCGGCACCGAAATCTATTTCGGGGACCCCGCCCGCGTGGAGTTGCTGCGCGCCGCGCAGGCCGACAAGGCCGAGGTGTTCGTGCTGGCCACGGACGACCCGGAAGCCAACGTGCGCACCGCGCGCATCGTGCGGCGCTTGTTCCCGCATCTGAAAATCATCGCGCGCGCGCGCAATCGCCAGCACGCATTCCGGCTGATGGACCTGACCCCGCCAGACGGCGTGGTGCGCGAGACTTTCCATTCCAGTTTGAAAATGGCGCGTCTGACGTTGGAGGCGTTGGGCTTCGCACCGGCTGCGGCGCAGGCGCACGTCGACACCTTCCGTGAACACGACGAACAACTGCTGTGCGACCAGCATCTGGTCTATGACGACGAAACCAAACTGGTGCAAACGTCGCGCGAGGCGTATGCGGAGCTGGAGCGGTTGTTCGAGGCCGATGCGGCGGAAGCGGACGAAATAGCCGTCACTCCGCCGGCTGCGCAGGTTGGCGCGGCACGCGGTTGACGCCAGGCATGGCGCGCGATTCCAGTTCCATCGCGAGATCCACGAGGCCCAGTACGCGCGCGACATCCGACGGCGTGCGCCCGAACGCATCCACCGCTTCGCGGTTGGCGCCGCGCGCCAGCAGCAGGCGCGCCGGCGCGAACAACGCGTGCATTGCGCAGGCGTGCAATGCGGTGACGCCGCGCTGGTCAGCGTGATCGATGCCGGCGCCGGTATCCAGCAGCACCGGCAATAAAGCGCCGAGATGCGTACCGTCGCCATCGCTGCCGGGAGTGGATTGTGCACCCAGCAACAGCAGCAGCGGCGTCGCGCCCTGCGCATCGGTCGCGTCGATGCGTGTGCCACCGTCTGGCGACGCGGCGCGCAGCAACGCATCGAGCAATCGCCGGCAGCGCAGGCTGTCGCGGCTGTCGAAGCAGAAACGCGCAGCGGCGTGCAACGCGGTATGACCGTGCGCATCCACCAGCGTGCAATCGGCGCCACGTTCCAACAAGGCTTCGACGATTTCCGGAAAGCCTAGCGCGGCCGCGACCATGAGCGCGGTGGCTTCATTGGGCAGACGCTGATCGAGCTTGACTCCGCGCTCGAGCAATAACGCGACCACATCCTCACGACGCGCACTGACCGCGGCCGACAGCGGCGTCGCGCCGGAATCGGCGGCGAGGCCGGCGTCGGCGCCCGCGTCCAGCAATCGCTGCGCGGTGTCGGCATGCCCCGCGCCGCAGGCGCGCAACAGCGCGGTGGCGCCGCGCTCGTCGCTGGTGTCGATCGGGAATCCCAATTCCAGCAATTTCGACACCGCATCCGCGTCGCCTGCGATCGCGGCAATCGGCAGGTCGTCCGCGCGCAGCGTGCGCTGCGGCAAGCACCATGGATGCCAGCGCAGCCAGTGTTCGAGCGATCCATCGCCGCGTGCCAACGCCAGTCCCAGCGCGGTTTCGCCATTGGCGGCGGGACTCTCGGGATTGGCGCCGTGAGCGATCAGCGCACGCACCAGCGGCAGTGCGTCGTCGCGTGGCGCGTTCAAGGCGATGTGCAGCGGCGTGACGCCGCCGCGGTCGCGCGCGTTGGGATCGGCACCGCGCGTTAGCAGTGCGTACTGCACATCCGCGAGCGCGGCTGAGGAAGCATGATGCAACGGCGTGCGGCCGGACGCGTCTACTCCGAATGCGTCGGCGCCGCGTTGCAGCAGATCCAACGCGAACGAAGCGGCTTCGTTCGCATCGATCAGACGCGACAATGCGCGCGCGTAACGGCCCGCGCCGGCGGGTGCAGCACCGGCGTCGAGCAATTGCCGCAACGCGCCGATTGAATCGGGCAAATGTTCCAGCAGCGCGTCGAACAAGCGCGTGCCGTCGTCGAAATTCGCTTCCGCAGCGAGTCCGTGCTCCAGCAGCCATCGCCGCGCGGTTTCGTATCCGCCGTCGGATAGATCGAGATACAGCGCCGCCAATTCCGACGCGGGCCAAGCGCGCGCGCGCACTTCGAAACCCGACACCACCGCCCAGTGGCCGAAGCGCAGCGCATCCAGCAGATGCGCGGGCGTATCGGCGCCCGGCTCCGGTTGCGCGGCGATAGCGTGACTCGACGGTAACGGCGTGGATGGATCGAGCAGTGCGACCAGATCCCAGCGACCCGCGCTGGCAGCGTGTTCCAATGCGCTGCGGCCATCGCCGCCTTTGGCTTTCGGGTCGGCACCCAACGCAAGCAACGCTCGCACGCACGGCGCGCTGGCACGTGGCGACTGACACGCCAGTGTCAATGCATCGCGGCCGTGCGTGTCGCGCGCGCGAACGTCCGGCTGCATCGTAATCAGTTCGTTCAAAGCTTCCGCCGCGCCGGCGCGCGCGGCTTCCATCAGCGCGGTGGTGCCATGACGATCGGCGAGATTCGCGGCAGCGCCCGCATCGAGCAATGTGCGCACAATGCGTGCGTGGCCTTCCAACGCGGCGTTCATCAGCGCGCTGCGGCCGAGCGCATCGGTCGCATCCGCGCGCGCTTTGTGCTTGAGCAACAAGCGCACGCCTTCCGGATCGTCGTCGGCGATCGATGCCGCCGCCAGCAGCGCCGGCACGGCTTGCGCGGGTTCGGATTTCGCGCCGCGTTCGATCAGGAATTTCAATAGCGTCCAATTGGCCGCGCCCGCGGCCATGCCAAGCGGTGTGTGCCGATTGCGGTTGAGCGCTTCCAGCGGCGCCTGCGCGTCGATCAGGATGGCCGCGACCGTGGCGTCGGCGGCGAGCGCAGCGTGATGTAGCGGCGTGTTGCCTTCGACATCGGCCAGTCGCGGATCGGCGCCGTTGGTGAGCAGAGTCATCACCGTCTCGCTGCGACCGTGGTAACTGTCGCGGGTCGCGGCCAGCAGCGCGGTGACGCCGGCTTGTGCATAGTTGACCTC
>JBDTAJ010000045.1:0-6503 GCA_039924705.1 Rhodanobacteraceae bacterium | reverse complement strand
TCGATCACGTAACGCGCCTGCACGCGATAGTTACGACCATCGTCGGTCTTAACGTCGGCCAAGGCGTCGCGCGGATCGCGCTGTGCGACCGCGATCACCTCCGCGCCTTCGCGCGCGTCCGCTCCGCTTTCTCGCGCGTGTTCGAAAAGTATCTTGTCGAAATCCTGCCGCCATACCTGGAACGCGTGCGGCGGGCTGCCGCCGATCGCGCGCTCGAACGCGTAGGTGTTGTAACCGCGCTCGTTGTCGGCCTCGAAATCCGCACCTGGCTTGAACACGCCCAGCGCGCGCACTTTTTCCATGACGCCCAAACGCTCGAACACCGGCAAATTCATCGGCAGCAACGATTCGCCGATATGGAAACGCGGGTGATGCGCCTTCTCCAGCAGGATCACCTTGTGGCCGCGTCGCGCCAGCAAGGCCGCGACGGTGCTGCCGCCGGGGCCGCCGCCGATCACCAGCACGTCGCAATTTTCTTCGGCCGTCGTCGTTGGTTCCGTCATTGCCATTTCCCCGATGCGGTTCGGGCAAGCGTACGCAGCGCGCTGCGCGGCGTCCAGCGATGAAGCAGGGAATGGGGAGTGGGGAGTGGGGAGTAGGAAGTGTGAAGGCGCCACTTGTGCCTCGGCGGGGGAGACGCGATCCTTCCTACTTCCAATTTCCTACTTCCGTTTTTCATGTTGAATCCGCCCCAACGCGCCGCGGTCGAATACTGCGCGGGCCCGCTGCTGGTGCTGGCCGGCGCCGGCTCCGGCAAGACCCGTGTGATCGTCGAGAAGATCGTGCACCTGATCGCGCACGGCATCGCGCCGGCGCAGAAGATTGCCGCGATTACTTTCACCAACAAGGCCGCGCGCGAAATGCGCGAACGCGTCGCGCGGCGCGTCAACACAGGCGATGCAGATGCGTTGAGTGTCTGCACCTTCCATGCGCTCGGCTTGAAGTTCCTGCAGATCGAGCACGCGCGCGCCGGCTTGCGGCGCGGTTTCTCGGTGCTGGACGCCGACGACAGCGGCGCTCTCATCAAGGAACTCGCCGGCGCGTCGGTCAAGCCCGATCGGTTGTTCCAACTGCGCTCGCTGCTGTCGCGTTTGAAAAGCGATGGGCTGACACCGGAACTGGCGCTGGATCGCGCCCGCGCGCCGCGCGAGCTGGAAGCCGCGCAAATCTATGCCGCGTATCAGCGCCGCCTCGCCGCCTTCAACGCGGTCGACTTCGACGATCTGATCCGCTTGCCGGTCGCGGTGCTGGGACGCGACGAGGACACGCGTATCGCGTGGCGCGAGCGCATCCGTTACCTACTGGTCGACGAATGCCAAGACACCAACGCCGCGCAGTACGCGCTGCTGAAACTCCTGGCCGGCGAGCGCGGCGCGTTCACCTGCGTCGGCGACGACGATCAGTCGATCTATGCGTGGCGCGGCGCCGATCCCGGCAACCTCGACAAACTCTCGCGCGATTATCCGCAACTGCGCGTGGTCAAGCTGGAACAGAATTACCGCTGCGGCCAGCGCATCCTGCGCGCGGCCAACGCGCTGATCGCGCACAACCCGCACGCGCACGCCAAGAAGCTGTGGAGCGCGCACGACGAAGGCGCATCGATCCGCGTGTTCGAATGCCGCGACGCCGAGCACGAAGCCGAACGCGTCGCCGCCGGTCTGATCTATCTGCGCGAGAAGCATGCCCTGACGTGGTCCGATTGCGCGGTGTTGTATCGCGGCAACCATCAGTCGCGCGCGCAGGAGAAGGCACTGCGGCTTGCGCGTGTGCCTTATCACCTGACCGGCGCGTTGAGTTTTCTCGATCGCGGCGAAGTGAAAGATGTGCTTGCTTATCTACGTCTACTGGCCAACGCGGATGACGACGCGGCGTTTCTGCGCGTGGTCAACGTGCCGCGCCGCGAGATCGGCGCGACCACGCTGGAGAAACTCGGCACGCTCGCACAATCGAAGCACCTGTCGCTGTTGCGCGCCGCGCGCAGCGATGCGGTATTGAAGCAACTGCCGACGAGGCCCGCTACGGCGCTTGCCGGCTTCGTCGCGCTGCTTGATGGCTTGTACGCGGAAGCCGCGCAGGCACGCGCAGGCGACTTGGTGGAAGAACTGCTGCGGCGAAGCGGCTACGCGCAGCACGTGGCCGTCTCCTCGCGCGATGCAGCGCTCAACGAGCGTCGGATGGGCAACATCAGGGAATTGGTCGAGTGGTTTCGCGCGATGGACGAGGGCCGCGCGCGTGCCGGCGATCTCGCCGCGCAACTCGCGTTGCTGTCGCACGCCGACCGCGACGACGGCGGCGATGCGGTGCGCCTGATGACGCTGCACTCCGCGAAAGGGCTGGAATTTCTCTGCGTGCACATCGTCGGCTGCGAGGACGGCACCCTGCCGCACGAAGGCGCGATCGACGAAGGCCGGCTGGACGAGGAACGCCGCCTGTTCTATGTCGGCATCACCCGCGCCAAGGAGTTATTGCACCTGAGCTTCAGCGCGCAGACTCGCCGCTACGGCAACCCTACGCGCAGAAACCCAGCCGGTTTCTAAGCGAATTGCCGATCGACGATCTGCATTGGCAGGGCCGCGATCCTGAAGCCGACGCGGAGACAAAAAAGGAAGTCGCCACCGCGCATCTGGCAAGACTAGCGGAGATGTTGGGGTGATGGAATTATCGCTGAGGTTACAAACGCATCCCAACTCACGCTAGCTACGGCTTAATCTTCATATCGATCTCGATGGGGACACCGGCTTTGCCAAAGCTCTCGGGCGGTTTAGGGAACGACGCACGACCGAAACCGTCCGCAAAACACTCCGACATCTTTGTTTTAGGTCGAACCTCAACATTCGCTAGTGACGAATCGGGAAGCACATCGCCGACAAGAGTAAAGAATGGCGCGTCGGGCGTTGTGCCTACGGGGAAACATTGATGCATGACGGTTGCTGTGTAACTACCAATCTGCTTCCACAGCACACCTTCATACATCTTGCCATGCGGGGACTCTTCAATGGCCTTTGCGCGTTGAACCCTCGCTTCAAACTGGCTCTTCGCAAAGACAATGTTTGCGCAAAAAAGCGAAACAATTAAAACGGATAATCTTCTCACTCGAATTCCCCAATTTCGGCAACGTTGTATCGCTGGAAGCTGGATTCCGGCTTTCGCCGGAATGACGCCAAGTTTCCCCCGATCTAGAGCAAGAGCGGCTTGCAAAGCGTAGCGAGCGAAGTCAGGTTGCGCGTCGCCGGAGCGGAGCAACCGGAGTGTACACGTCAGTACATAAGGATTCCGACCCCCGCTGGCGCGCGAGATGCCGAGCGCAGTAGTTCTGCGAGCCGCTCTATATCAACTCCACCGCCTCAAGCTCACTCTTCAAATACGCATAGTAAATCGGTGCGGCGACCACGCCCGGCAGGCCGAACGCGGCTTCCATCACCAGCATCGCCAGAAGGATTTCCCACGCGCGCGCGCGGATCTGACCGCCCATGATGGTGGCGTTCAAGAAATATTCGAACTTGTGCACCAGCACCAGGAATACCAAGGCCGCGATCGACACCCACAGCGACACCGACAACGCGACGATCACGATCAGCGTGTTGGAAATGAGATTCCCGACCACCGGCAACAGGCCGACCACGAAAGTGATCACGACCAGCGTTTTCGCCAACGGCAGGTGCACACCGAACAATGGCAGCGCGGCGAGCAGAAAAATCGCGGTGAACACGGTATTGATCGCGGCGATCTTGAGCTGCGCGAACACGATGTTGCGGAACGCAGCGGCGAAGCGCGAACAACGCGTGGTCAGATCGCGCGTCAACGGCCCTTCCCGATGCAGTTGACGCGTATGCGCCAGCGCGATCAACGCGCCCAGGATCAGACCGACCAGGATGCGCCCGAACACGTGCAGGGTGTCCTTGCCGATGTCCTGCAACTGGGTGGAGTGTGTGTGCGCCAACTGCGTGGCGCTGGCGCGGAAGTCCATCGTGCTGACCGGCAGATGCACCACGATCCACGCCGGCAATTGCGCGCGGGCGCTGTCGATCATCGGCATCACCCGGTCGAACAGGGTGTTGGGATCGCCGATCTCGTTGCGGAAGAACACCACCGCGCCGAAGATCAGCAGCGCTACCAGACCCGCGACCACGATCGCCAGCAGTGTGACAACGATTTGCCGCGAACGCTCGGTGGACAGATGCCGTTCCAGCAGCGGCGCCAGCGCATCGACCAGCGCAAACACCAGCAGGCCCGCGATCAGCGCCGGCAACAGGTGCAGGAACATCACCAGCAGCAAGCCGACGGCGGCGGCGACGTAACTGGCGGGTGCGGTCCAGCGGGAAGCAGCGTTCGTCCGAATGGGATCGTTCATCGGCGCGCAGTCTGGCAGCGCAGCGCTGCTGGCGTAAACTGCGCATCGCCTTGCCGCCAGGAAGCCGAATGACCGGATCGTCCCAGCCGTTGAAAAACATCCCCGCCCGCGAACGATTGATCTTCGCATTGGACGTGTCCGATCGCGCGCAGGCGCTGGCGTGGATCGATCACATCGGCGATAGCGCCGCATTCTACAAGATCGGGCTGGAACTCCTGGCCGGCGGCGATTACTTCGCCGTGCTGGATGAACTGGCGCAGCGGGACAAGAAAATCTTCGTCGATCTGAAATTGCACGACGTGCCGGCGACCGTGGCTGGCGCGGTACGCGGGCTCGCACGCTGGCCGGTGGCGTTCTGCACCGTGCATTGCGACAGCCGCGCGATGCTGGAAGCCGCCGCCGCCGCGAAAGCCAACGACCTGCGCCTGCTCGCCGTCACGGTGTTGACCAGCAACGACCAAGCCGATCTCGCGGCACTCGGCGTTACGGACGAATTGGCGGATGTGGTGGTGGAACGCGCGCGTCTCGCGCAGGCGGCCGGGATCGACGGCGTGGTCTGCTCCGGCGCGGATCTCCCGCGGCTGCGCGCAGCACTCGGCCCCGATTTGCTGACGGTTTGTCCCGGCATCCGACCGAGCGGCCCGGCCGGTGACGACCAGAAGCGCATCGTGGACGTGCATTCCGCGTTTACCGATGGCGCGGACTACATCGTGGTGGGACGGCCGATCCGGCAAGCCGCCGACCCGCGCGCGATGGCGGAGACGATGGTCGCGCAAATCTCCGATACGCTTGCATCCTTGTCTTGACGGGCAGCCGCCATGCGCCTTACGCAATCCTTTCCCATCGTCCTACTGATCGCCTTGCTCGCGCTTGCCGCCTGTCATCGCGAGCCGACCGCGCCGCCCAACACCACGCCCGAGGGCGCGGTGCGCGCGGATCTGGTGCTCACCCGCAACGGCGATTTCGATGGTCTGCTGCGCAGCACCCTGCCACCGGCCGATTACCAGGTGTGGCGCAAGGAGTGGGAGCAAGCCAAGGGGCGACAACCCGCGCCGACCGCGCAGCAACGTGCGCAATTCACGCAAATGATGCAAAAGCTCACCGAACCCGGCGCCGAGGACAAGCTGTACAAACAACTGCAGCCGCAGCTCGCCGATTTTCGCAAACAACACGCCAAGGACATGCCGATGCTGATCGGCATCCTGCTGGCGGCCGGCAACAATATCGTGCAAAACTCGGCCGAGTTGTCCGCTTCGCAGAAGCAACAGGCGACCGAGGCGTTGGCCGCGCTGGCGGCGTGGGCGCAGACCGCGGACTTCACTGATGCGACCCGGGCCAAGCAGGCGATCGGTGTGATCTGCGACACCGCGCGCAAGCTGGATTTGAAGACGCTGGATCATCTGCGCGCGCTCGACTACGCGCAGACCATGAAAAAGTACGGCGGAGGCTGGGATGGTTTGAAACGTCTGCTGAAAATCTACGGCCTCGATCTGGACGCGAGTTTCGACGGCGCAAAAGTGGAGGCGCTGAGCCACGACGCCTCGCGCGCACGCGTACGCGAAACCTTCGTGCTGGCCGGCAAGCCGATCGTCAGCGAGGTGAATTTGCTGATGCAGGACGGCCATTGGTACGACGCCGACCGGCTGGCCGCGTGGCGCAAGCGCCATGCAGCGGCGGCCGCGCCGTCGGCGTCCGAATCAGAACCGGCAACGCCGATGACCGCGCCGATGCCGACGCCGACGCCGCCGTCCAGCCCACCATCGCCTGCCACGACCGCGACCGTGGGACATTGACGCGGCGCGCATCATCGTGACGCCTACAATGCAGGTCATGGATCAACCTTCGCCGATTGCCACCACGCCGCACGCGCCGTGGTGGCGCGCACTGCTGGGCCGCCTGCTCGCGCCGTGGGTGCGCATCAAGCGCGACCCGGCCGAACCGCTGAGTCTGCTGGCCGCCGACGCGCCGGTCGTGTACGTGATCGAGCGCCACGGGCTGTCCGACAGCTTGATATTGGAGCGCGCCTGCCGCGAAGCCGGCTTGCCGAGCCCGCGCTCCAACGTGCCGGGCGTCGGCGGGCGGCGACGGCGCGCGATGGTCGCGCTGTCGCGGCGCGACGGCTGGCTGTTCGGCCGCACCCGCAAGAACGCGC
>JBDTAJ010000044.1:0-5973 GCA_039924705.1 Rhodanobacteraceae bacterium | reverse complement strand
TCAACATGTCCGGCGTGAGCGTGCCGGGGCCACCGAACAGATTGATCGGCACGCAACTGGGATCGGCCTGGCACACCGACAGCGGCCCCACGCCTTCCTGGATATGCGCGATGTTGTAGGTGCCGGTCACGTCCTGGGTCGCGTCGTTGTCGGCGCGCACCACGTTCACGTCCCAGTTGAAATCGTGGTCGTGGGTCGAGAACACACCCGTCAACCCGGTCGCGAAATAACGGGTGTTCACATCCTGGCTGAAGATGCGCGGACCACCTTCGACCGGGCGGCGGCCGAGGCCGAAATCCGGGCTGCTGGCGTCGAGCGTGAAGCCGAACGGATTGTAGGGATTGGTCTTGTCCACGCTGACGTTGTAACAACGGTCGATCAGGAAGCAAAAGGCCTGTCCGAGAAAGATCGGTTCGGGCGCCGCCTGATTGACCGATTTGCGCGTGTTGTACAGACCCTTGATGTACCAATCGATGCTGTCGGTGAGCTTGTAGTCGGCCTGCGCGAAGAAGCCCGTGCGCTCCTGCGGCGTCAGCAGCAGGTTGTAGGGCGCGAAATTGAAACGATCGGCCGAGGTGAAATGGTGATAGCCGCTGGGGAATGGCTGCACGCCGCCCGCAGGCGCGACGCCATTGGCGGTGATGCTGCAGAAACCGCCGGGGCACAGACCGCCGTAATCGGTGCCGCCGGGGGTGTCGAACAACACGCGCGTAAATGGTGTCGCCGAACTGCAATTGGACAGCCCGGTGCCGGGCACGCACTCGTTGCCTGCCTGTGCGAAATCGGCGGAACTGATTGCGTCTTGTTTGAAGTGGCTGATATCGACGAAGAAGCTGTAGCGGTCGGCCTTGGCGCCGAACGACGCATCGCCCGAATAGGTCTTGCCGTCACCGACGGAATGATCGCCGTAGTAGAGGTGCAACGCGGCACCATCCTGCGATTTTTTGGTGATGATGTTGACCACGCCGGCGATCGCGTCGGAACCGTACAGCGCGGACGCGCCGTCGGTCAGGATTTCGATGCGCTCGACGGCGCCCGCCGGAATCGTGTTGAGATCGACAGCAGCCGAAACGCCCGAAGCTGAGGATTCATTCACGAACCGCAAGCCATCGACCAGGATCAAGGTACGCTTGGCGTTCAAATTGCGCAGCGAAATCGTGGTCGAACCCGAACCCACGCCCGAACCATCGGGGGCGAAGCCAAAGTTGCCGGCCGAATTGAACTTGGTATTGAGCGATGAGCCGCTGACCGACAACTGCTGGATGACATCGCCGATCGAACCCAGGCCCGTCGCCTGGATGTCGGCGGCGGTGATCGTGATCACCGGCGTCTGCTCGGCAACATCGGCCTTCTTGATGCGCGAGCCGGTAACGGTGATCGTCTCCATTTGTTGCGGTTGCTGGGATGCCGACGCGGGCGCCAACGTGGACGGTTGCGCGTTGGCGTCTGCCGAAGTCTGCTCGGCCGACGCCGGCAAAGCCGCCACCGACAAGACAAGAGCGCACAGCACCGTGCCGCAGCGCCGAATGGCGCGTTGCAAACTGTTCGCGTTCATGACTCTCCCACGAGAATGGTGCACCGACGACACGCGTGCCCCTGCCCACGCACCGCCCCGCGCGGTTTCCCGCCCGGTTTACGCGAATGTAACAATTTGTTGCGTGTCTGCCAACTGATATTTTTGAGGCGGTCAACCCCTCGATCCGTCGCGGGAGCCGCCACGTTCCGCGCGGGCGACGCAGAACTTACAACGTTCCATGAGACGTATCCTCCAGGGCATATCCTTTAGAATTGGAACTCATGTCCGCATCGCCCGTCTTCACCCCATCGCATCGCACCAGACACACGTGCTGGGTGCTCGCCTTGATCTGCGCGCTGCTTGCGTTGCCATGCTTGGCCTCCACGGCAAGCACGGCGCAGCAGCGCGATGCCTTCCGCGCCGCTTACGCCGCGGCTTATGCGGGCCAGGACTGGCGCCCTTTGGCGCGGGGGCTGGAAGGCTATCCGTTGTATCCGTATCTCGAAGCCGCCGCTCTGGGACACGATCTGCGTGACGCCGATCGCGCCCAGATCGCGGCGTATCTCGCGCGCTATCCGGGCCTCATTCCCGCTGACGATCTGCGCCGTGATGAATTGCTGTTGCTGGCGCAGCAACAGGATTGGCAAGGGTTTGCGTACTTCTACAAACCGGGGATGGGCGACGCGCTGAGCTGCGACGCGCTGCAGGCGCGGATTGCACAGGGACAGCGGCTGGATTTTCAGCGCGATCTCGCGGCTCTCTGGAGCAAGCCGAAATTGCCATCGGCATGCACGAGCGTGCTGGATGCCGCCGATGCGCAGGGTTTGCTGACCACGCAGCGCATCTGGGAGCGCATCGATCGCGCCGCTAACGCGAGCACCGCGGCGACCATCTCGCAATCGGCGGCCTGGTTGCCACCGTCCGACGCCGCCGCCGCACAACGGCTGGCGCAGGCGATCGATACACCCGCGTCTTTGCTGGCAAGCGCGAGCACATTGTCCGACGACGCGCGCAGTCGCCAGGCATTGACGCTGGCATTGACACGCTACGCGCGCCGACACGCCGCGCCGGCGCAAAGCGCGTGGCAGCAGGTCTCCGATCGCTTCGCGTTCGACGGCGATCAGCGCGACAAGATCCTCGCCGCGCTCGCCTTGTACAACGCCAACGATTACACCGACTCCTCGCTGACGACGCTGGCCGCGCTGCCGCAAAGCGCGCAGACCGACGCCACCCGCGAGTGGCGCGTGCGGGTGGCGCTGGCGTTGCGTGATTGGAACGCGGTGCTGACCGCGACCAACGCATTGACCGCCGATGAGCTACAGCACGACGAATGGCGCTATTGGCGCGCGCGTACCTTGCAGAAGCTCGGCGACCTCGACCAGGCGAGAAATGAATATGCCTCGCTGGCAAAGGTTGCGAGCTTCTACGGTTTTCTCGCTGCCGATCGCGCAGACCTGCCATACAGCATTTGCCCGGAGCAATTGGCCGACAGCAGCGTCGACGAACAACGCCTGCTTGCGATTCCCGGGGTGACACGCGCCTTCGAACTGTTCGCGTTGGACATGCTGCAACCGGCGCGGCGCGAGTGGGACCGCGCGTTGGCGCAATTGTCCGGCGACGACCGTCGGCTCGCCGCGGATCTCGCCTCCCGGCGCGGCTGGTACGACCGCGCGGTGTTCGCGTTCGCCAACGACGCCGATCTGCACCTGTACGAGCAGCGCTTTCCGCTCGCCGACGAGCCGCGTGTGTTGGCCGCCGCGCAATCCGCCGGCATCGATCCGGCGTGGGCTTACGCTATCATCCGCGCCGAGAGCGCGTGGCAAACCGACGCGCATTCCGGCGCCGATGCTTATGGCTTGATGCAACTGCTGCCGGGCACCGCCTCGCGCGTCGCGCAAAGCAACGGATTGCCCTACGACAGCGCCGATGATTTGTACGATCCGCAGATCAATATCCCGCTGGGCGCGCATTATCTGGCGATGATGGCAATGCGTTACGACGGCAGCCCATGGCTGGCAACCGCCTCGTATAACGCAGGTCCCGGCGCGGTACAACGCTGGGTCGATGCGCGCGGCGAACTGGAGCCCGACGCCTTTATCGCCACCATCCCATACAAGGAAACGCGCGAATACGTCACCCGCGTGCTGTCATTCGAAACCATGTACGACTGGCGCCTGCACGGCAACGTGCTGCCCGAATCCGCGCGTCTGCCCGCGATCGGCACGCCATATGCGCCGCCGACGAATGCCGCGCGCAAATCGGTGGTGTGCGCGCTGGGCTACACGCCGCCTGCGACAGAGGGCAATGCCACGCCGCCTGCGCCGATGGCGTTGTCCGGTGATAAGAATGGACATCAGCCATGAAATCGCAGCGCATCGTCATCCTAGGCGGCACCGGTTTCATCGGTAGCCACCTGGCGCCGCGGCTGGCGGCCGATGGCCATCGTCTCACCCTCTTGTCGCGCAACCGCGAGCAACACCGCGCGTTGACCGTGCTGCCGTCGCTGCGCGTGGTCAGCGTGGATGTTTACGACCGCGCCGCATTGGCGCGCCGCTTGGTTGGTCATGACGCGGTGATCAATCTGGTCGGCATCTTGAACGAAACCGGCGGCGCGCGTTTCGCGCGCGCGCATGTGGACTTGACGGCGACGGCGATCGCGGCCTGCCGCGAAGCCGGCATCGGCCGTCTGCTGCAGATGAGTTCGCTCAACGCCGGCAGCAATGTGTCGAAATATTTGAAAACACGTGGCGAAGCGGAAACGCTGGTCAAGAATTCCGGTTTGGACTGGACGATCTTCCGTCCCAGCATCGTGTACGGACGCGGCGATGGGTTGGTGACGCGCTTCCATCGTCTTCTGCAAATCTCGCCCATGCTGCCGCTGGCGCGCCCCAAGGCGAAGATCGCGCCGGTGTACGTCGGCGACGTCTGTGAGGCGCTCGCGCGTTGCATCGAACGTCGCGACTCTGGCGGAAAAATCCATGAGCTGTACGGGCCGGATGTATACACGCTGATCGCGATCGTGCGGATGACCCGCGACGTCACGCGTTTACATCGCATCGTGATGCCGCTGCCGGACGCATTGGGCTGGCTGCAGGCGCGGGTGTGCGACTTCATTCCCGGCAAGCCGTTCTCGTCGGACAATTTCAAGTCGTTGAAACTGGATTCGGTCGGCAACCGCGATGGATTGGCGGAACTCAATATCGCACCGCGACATTTCGCCGCCGTGCTTCCGGAATTGCTCGACCTTCCGGCCCACGAACAACGCATGGATGCCGCGCGCGCCAGCCAGCGCGATTCCAGTCGACACGGTTACGAACAGGCAACCGTCGTTTCCGGCCCGGCGAAATAACCGATGCGTAGCTATCTCGTTGGCGGCGCGGTGCGCGACGAATTGCTCGGCCGCGAGCACGGCGACCGCGATTACGTGGTGGTGGGTGCCACGCCGCAAGCGATGCTGGACGCGGGTTACAAGCCGGTCGGCAAGGACTTCCCGGTGTTCCTGCACCCCAAAACCGGCGAGGAATATGCGCTCGCCCGTACCGAGCGCAAATCAGGGCGCGGTTATCGCGGCTTCGTGGTCGATGCCGATCCCGATGTGACGCTCGAACAGGATCTGGCGCGGCGCGATCTCACTCTCAACGCGATCGCGCGCGACGAGCACGGTGTGCTGGTCGATCCCTATCACGGCGAAAAAGATTTGCACGCGCGCGTGCTGCGCCATGTTTCACCGGCGTTCGTCGAGGATCCGGTGCGGGTGTTGCGAGTGGCGCGTTTCATGGCGCGGTTCGCGCCACTGGGTTTTCATGTTGCCGACGAAACGATGGCGCTGATGCGCGAGATGGTCGGCAATGGCGAGGTCGCACACTTGGTGCCCGAGCGTGTGTGGGCAGAAACGCGCAAGGCGCTGACCGAACCGCGCCCTACCGCGTTCCTGCAAACCCTGCGCGCGAGCGGCGCGCTCGCCGTGCTGTTTCCGGAAATCGACGCGTTGTATGGCGTGCCGCAAAGCGTGCAGCACCATCCGGAAATCGATTGCGGCGTACACCTGGAATTGGTGCTCGATCAAGCGGCGAAGATCGCACCCGGTAATGATCTCGTCGGTTTCTGCGCGCTGACCCACGACCTGGGCAAGGCGCTGACACCGGCGGATGACCTGCCGCGGCATATCGCACACGAGCACCGCGGCATCGAGCCGTTGCGCGCATTCTGCGCGCGACTGCGCGTGCCCACCGAGTATGCGGCTCTCGCCGAACTCGTCTGCCGTTACCACTTGCACGCGCACCGAGCGCTGGAATTGAAACCGACGACCGTGCTGGAATTGCTGGAAGCGCTCGACGCGCTGCGCCGCCCGTATCGCCTGCGGGTGTTTCTCAATGCGTGCCTCGCCGACAAGCGCGGACGGCTGCATCACGGGCACGATGATTATCCGCAGGCCGATTTCCTGCGCGCCGCGCGCG
>JBDTAJ010000043.1:0-13148 GCA_039924705.1 Rhodanobacteraceae bacterium | reverse complement strand
ACAACGCCAACAGCCTGCGCCTGGGCGCTGAGTACTTCAAGGCCAACAACTGGAACACTATCACCACGCCGCTCACGGATTCCGCCGATGGCTACTCGCTTTGGGAGAGTTACGATTTCGGCGCGGCGGCGCTGTTCGCCCGCTACGACCGCGTCAAGACCAGCAAGGATCTCGATCCGGGCTTGAAGTACACTTATTACAACGTCGGCGTCGCCTTTCCGATCACCAAGGGCGTGCGCGTGGCAGTCGCTTACAAGAACGACGAGTTGAAAGACGACAGCAAGATCGATACCAAGACCCGCGAGATCAGTGCGTGGGGCGAGGTCAAGTGGTGACAGGATGTCACCATCCCGTGCAGGCCAAGGATGGCCGATGACACGGGATCCAGTTTTTTGAATACGGTTCAATACTGAGAAACGGCGACTCCGTCAGCGGCCGCCGTTTTTTATTCCGCTTTCGTTTTGTCCTTGTACGCGCACAAATCCCGGATCGGGCACTGCGGGCATTTCGGTTTGCGCGCGGTGCACACGTAGCGCCCGTGCAGGATCAGCCAGTGGTGCGCGCCGAGCTTGAACTCATCCGGCACCACTTTCACCAACTTGTCCTCGACCGCGCGCACGTTGCGCCCGGGTGCGAGTCCCGTGCGGTTGCAGACGCGGAAGATATGCGTATCCACCGCGATCGTCGGCTCGCCGAACACGGTGTTGAGCACCACGTTGGCGGTCTTGCGGCCCACGCCCGGCAAGGCTTCCAGCTCCTCGCGCGTGCTCGGCACCTCGCCACCGTGCCGCTCGAGGAGCATCCGGCACATCGCACTGATGTTCTTCGCCTTGGCGTTGTACAGCCCGATCGTGGCGATATATTTCTTGAGCCCCGCTTCGCCCAGCTTCAGAATCTTTTTCGGCGTGTTTGCAACCGCGAACAATTTCTTCGTCGTCTTGTTGACGCTCACGTCGGTCGCCTGCGCCGACAGGATCACCGACACCAGCAACTCAAAGGGCGTCTGATATTCGAGTTCGGTCGTGGGCTCCGGATCGAGTTCGCGCAGACGGCGGAACAGTTCGGCGATGTCTGCCTTTTTCACGTGCCGTCCGCCCGAACCGTTGGCGTGCTTCTGTTCTGCTTGTCGTCCCGGCGCAGGCTGGGACCCAGTGGCGATAACGCAGGAGCACGCGACAAGCTTGCTCGCGATCGATCCTGCCTATATACGCTCACAGACGCGAGCAGCATCGCGAACAACACCAGCGCGCCCGCCGGTGCCGCGGCGATCAGAAAAACGCGCCCGAACACATCGCGCGCGACGCCGATCAGCAACAGCGCGATTGGCAGCGCGACAGCGGGCTTGGCGCTGCGCAGAAAACCAAAACCATTCGTGGACGCATTGCGATCCGCTTTATCCGACAGACAACACACCAGCGCCGCCAATCCCGCCACCAGCACCAGCCACGGTGCTATGGCCGCATCCAGCGATTGCAACGCGCCAACCGGTGTCGCTGTCATCGCCAATTGCAGCAGCACCACGACCGTCCCCGCGATCAAGGCCGCCAGAGGCAACCGCAATGCCTGCTGCGCGTAGCGTTGCAGCAACGCGAGCCCTGCTGCGGTCATCGCAATCGTCAGCAACAGGCACACCGCCAGACCGAGCGCGATTCGCCATGTCGCGGCAATCGCCAGCAAAGGGCACAGACCGAGCCATGCCATGAGTGAGGGGTCGTCGCGCCACGTGGTTTGCACCACAGACGTGGCGGAGCGCGTCGGGCTCCCGTCGTCGAATCTCGAGGACATACGCTGATTCTAGCCCGCATCGATCCTCGTTCCCCTCGCTTCCGTACAGTGATCCATTACGCCCCATTTCGAAGGGTGTTGCACGGCGTCCGAAATCAGAGATGGGGCTGCTGGTGCGGGTCAGATTCGAGTCAGGAAAAACGTCTTGACGATATGGAAGCACCGCGTGAACATGCCGAGCAACACCCCTATCCGGGGTCTACTGGTAGTTATGCGACCAAGTTCGCTATAGAGAAATCCGATGCTCGAAAGTAATCGCCAGCGAGTTCAAAATCTGACCGGCGCGGAACTCTGGATGTTCATCGTTGCGCGGGTACTTCTAGGCTTCGCAGTCGGCGTTCTCGCAATGATATACTTCCCCACCTTCTTCATCGGTTCTAGCATGGCCGGCGCTCATCATCGGCGCGTTGTTGTTTGTCTTGGCTTCACGGGGCTTGCTCCACAAACGGCCATCCAAGTCAGCGGTTTAGATATAACAGTTCGTCCAAGCGGACGCCGCCGTCGCGCCGCCGCTTAATTCAAGCGTTAACCATCAGGGGGTGCCATGAATACCCACGGAGCAATACTGGCTGCGGCGTTGGCGCTTACGGCATTAAGTGCGAACGCCAATTCTCACTCCAACGCCGCCAAGCCAGTCACTGCCGCGCCAACCGCAGACGCATTGCTGGCCTTGGATAAACAGGCGACCGAGGCCTACATCAAAGGTGATGACAAATTCTTTGAAAACATTCTCAGCGACAAGTTAGTGATGCAAAAGGGCGGATCCCGCCTCAGCAAGACTGACGTCATCAAGATGATCAGCGGTGTCAAATGCGAGGTCAAAGAGGGCTGGGCGTTAACCCAGCCGCAGATGCTGAAGATCGACAATGACACTTATGTCCTCAGCTATGAGTCAAATATGCAAGGCAGCTGCACGGCGGACGGCAAAACCAAAAAAATGCCCAGTCCCGTCCGTGCGGCGACCGTCTGGGTTAGAAACGGCGGAAAATGGCAAGCCGCATTTCATGGCGAGAACCTGATCATCGATCCCGCAGCTCCGCCGGCAACCGACAATAAAGAAGAGCACAGGAAAGACGACAAGATCGCAGCGAATGCCAACACGGCTGCTGCTCCGGCACCTGCCAAACTGACTGCCGACCCGATCACCGACGCCCTGATGACGGCCGAAAACTCCGCCTGGGCAGCATGGAGGACGCACGACGCCAAAAAGATCGAAGATCTGACTGCCAAGGATATTGCATTCGTCAATATATTTGGCACCTATTTCGCAAACAAGGTCGCCACGACAAAGAACTGGACGAGTGCGGCATGCGACGTTACGAGCTTTACGCTGACGGACGGTGTCGGAACGTCCGTTTCGCCAAAGGTCGCCATCCTGACATTGACGGGTACGGTCAACGGCACCTGCAGCGGCAAGGACATCAGCGGACAAAAGATCTATGGCAACTCAGTCTATGTAAAGGATGGCGACACATGGAAGTGGGCGTTCGGCTTCAATTCGCCCTCGTAATTTCAACTGTCCTTGTCGGACCAGTGAAGGGCCCCGGACAAATGCGACGGTTCTGACGTAAAGTGCGGTCTGACCGTGCCGTCATAGTGGATGCCGATGCGCAGCCGGATCGGGCCGCCGTAGCCGTTCGGCGCGACCGCTTGCAGCACCAGTGCGGTCGGCTGGCCATGCAAACGAGCGCGCAGTACCGGCAGCGGCTGCTCGGTGCCGAGCAATGGATCGCGCACTTCGATGCGGTCGGTGAGCGGATCGTTGCCGTACAGCGCCAGCGGCAACACGTCGGCGAGCGCGGCGAGCCGTGCATGTTCGCGGGTGGCCTCGATGCGCGGACGCAGCCACGTCCACGCGCCGATCAGGATCGCGATGCAGACCAGCACGGTGACGCATACCGTGAGCGTGCTTCGACTCCATTCGCTGCGCTCACTACGCTCAGCACGAACGGCTTTAATCATGGTGTCGTCGTCCGTAGCCATACACCCGCGGCTTGGTGATGCGATCCAGCAGCGGTACGCAGGCGTTCATCAGCAACACCGCGAAGGCGACGCCATCGGGATACGCGCCCCAGCGGCGGATCGCGAGCGTCAACGCGGCCACGCCGGCGCCGAAAACCAAACGTCCGCGCGGGGTCGTCGCGCCCGTCACGGGATCGGTGGCGATAAAGAATGCCGCCAGCATCAGGCCACCGGAAAACACATGCTGCAACGGCAGTGGATTGACGTCGGGATCGACGATCCACGCCGGCACCGTCAATAGAATCGTGGCACCGAGCAACGCGACCGGCACCTGCCAGTGAATCACACGCCGCCACAAAAGATACAAACCGCCGAGCGCGTACCAGTTGGCGATCCACTCCCAGCCCTTGCCGCCGAAATCGCCGAACACCGGATTGTTGCGAATCTCCGCCAACGTGTAGCCGCGAGCGGCTTCGATCTTGACCGTATCGAGTGGCGTGGCCTGCGCCAGCGTGTCCCAACTCATATTCATCGGCAGATGGCCGGAAAAAATCGCGTGGAGCGTGTCGCCGAAATCGAGCGTGTGCGCGGCCAGCGGTGCGGGCGCCGGCCAGCGCGCCAAGGCCAGCGGAAATGCGATCAGCACGACCACGTAACCCGCCATTGCGGGATTGAAAATATTGCGGCCGAGTCCGCCGTACAACTGTTTCGCGAACACGATCGCGGCGAACATCGCCACGCACGCGATCCACCACAGCGTCCACGCCGGGATGCACAACGCGAACAACACCGCCGTGACCGGCGCGGAGAGATCGGCGATAAACGGCATCTGCGGACAACCGCGCGCGCGCAGCATCGCCGCTTCGAAGATGATGGCAAAAACGATCGCGAGCGCGATCTGTACCAGCACGCCAAAGCCGAAATACCACACTTGCGCGATCACGCCGGGGATCAATGCGATCAGCACGTCGCCCATCACACGCCGCACGGTGGTTTGCGCAGGTAGGTGTGGCGCGGGCGCGGTGGCGAATGTCCTCACGATGCGGCGCCGTCATCGTCGCGCTCGTCGCGTTCGGCACGCAAACGTGCTTTGCGCTTGGCGCGGCTGCGCGCGATCGCGGCCAGCACTTCGGATTTGCTGATGGATGGCGCGGCGGATTCCTCGTCGGTCGATGTTGGCGCGCTCTCGATGGCGGATAGGTTCGTCGCGCGTCTCGTATCGCGCATCGACCGTTCGCGTTGCAGTCGCGCGTTGCGCGCCTCGTAACGTTCGCGCGCAGCATCGGCCTCCACATGTTGCCGCGCCTGTTCGCGCAATTCCGATTTGCCCCAGCGGTACCAAGCCACCAGCGGAATCTGCGACGGACACACCAGCGCGCAGCAACCGCATTCGATGCAGGCGTCCAGCGCGTGCTCCTGCACACGTGGCCAGTCCTCGCGCGTCAGATACCCGAACAACTGCTGTGGCAGCAATTGCGCGGGACAAACGCGCGCGCATTCGCCGCAGCGGATGCACGGCACTTCCGGCGCGGGCGGCTTGGTTTCGATCCCATCTAGCACCTGGATCGCGTTGCACGTCGCGTCGATCGGAACCTCGTCGTGCGACAGCGCCAAGCCCATCAAGGGGCCGCCGACCAGCAGCCGCGCGGCTTGCGGCGTGTAACCGCCGGCCTGCTCGATCAACCACGCGATCGGCGTGCCGAAACGCACTTCGTAATTGCCGGGATGCGCGACGCCCGCACCGGTGACGCTGACGATGCGCGAGGTCTGCGCTTCGCCATGCGCGGCCGCACGCCAAGCCGCGGCGGCGGTGCCGACGTTATGACACAGCACCCCGACTTCTTGCGGCAATCCTCCGGCGGGCACCTCCGCGCCGGTCAATGTCTCGATCAATTGTCGTTCGCCGCCCTGCGGGTAGCGCGTCGGCACTTGCGCGAGCACCGCGCCGTCGAATGGGTGTTCGCTCAAAGCATTTTGCAGCGCTTCGAACGCGCGCGTCATCGAATCCTCGGTCGCGATGATCGTCCGTTCCGCGTCAACGATCCGCGCCAACACTGCGGCGCCTTGTACAACTTCATACGCGCGTTCGATCAGTAGCGCATGATCGCAACTGATACCCGGCTCGCACTCGGCGCCGTTGACGATCAAGGTCCCTACCGGAACGGTGAGCTTGATCCCGGCCGGGAACGCCGCGCCGCCGAGACCGGCAATGCCTGCGTCGTGGATGCGCGCCAGCAGGAATTCGCGTGTTGTCTCGTGCCAGTTATCTATCGTCGGCAACCGCGACCAATTATCGTCGCCATCGGCGTCGATCATGACGCACGGCGCGCGAACGACGGATGCATTGGCGACGTCATGCGGTTCGATCGCGCAAACGATGCCGGAAGTCGTTGCGTGCACGTGCGCGAATCCGGGCACTTCCCCGATGCATTGTCCACGCAACACGCGCTCGCCGAGCGCAACGACCGGCCCCACGATCTTGTCGCGTCGGATCAACGGTATCGTCAAACGCGGCGGCAACGCGCAGCCGCGGATCGGGTGCGCGAGCGCGGCCTTGCGCCGGCCTTCGAGTTTCAACCCGCCGTGGAAACGGTGGATGCGCATATCCCTGATTGTATGCTTCAGCGCCCGCCACGCCGCAGTTCGATCAAATCGATCGTCGATGGACAATCGAAGCGCTCCGGCACACCGGTGATGCCCACGCCGCGGGTGACGAACAGTTTGCCGATCGGCGTCACGTAGTAGCCATCAAAATAGATCTCGCCGCGGGCGAGCTTGAACACCATCGCGGTCAGCCAAGGGATATGCACCTGACCGCCGTGGGTGTGCCCGGCCATCGCCAGCGCGAACGGCACCCCACGCAGGTATTGCAAACTGTGTGGCTGGTGCATCAACACCAGTAACGGTTTGTTGTGCGGCAGCGCGCGCAGGAGGGCGGTGTCGTCGCGCGCGCTCCAGTAGTCGTAGAGACCGGCCAGCCGGAAATCGGTGAAATCGATCGCCCGATGTTCGATGAAGATCACCGGCGTACCCGCCAAAGCCTTGCGGATCGCGGCTTCCAGCGGCGGGCCCGGCAATTGCACGTCGTGGTTGCCGAGCACTGCGTACATCGGTTTGTTCAAATATCTGAGCGGCGCCAGCGCCGTAGCAAGGTCTTTCGGCGGATCGTAGGTCAAGTCGCCGGCGAACAGCACGAGATCCACATGCATCGTATTCAATTTGTCGACCAACTGCCGCAATTTGTCCGGGCGCGTGAACAAGCCGACGTGCACGTCCGCGATCAGCGCGATGTTCAGGTCGATCGGCGCGGGAACGACCGTGCTGCGCACCACCAGCACGTTCGGTTCGACGAAGCGCGCCCATACCGTGATCAAACTCCACGCCAATAGCAAAGTGGCGCCGGTCGCGCGTCGCCAATGGTGTTGCCGCCAGCGCACGAACGCGCGCCACGTGCACAGCGCGATCAATGGAAACAGCAACCACGAGCCGTGGAACAGCACCAATTGCAGGAAGGCCTGCAGCCGGTTTTCCGGCTCGATGGTGAAATGCGGGAACTCCAGCGCCGGCCATAGCACGCAGAAAATCAGGATCGCTGCGATCCATAGCAGGCTGCGCACGAGAGGCGGTGACAGTCTCGACTTCATGCGGCGCGCGGCAGTGCTGGCCGCAATGCGCGTCGTGCGTCCGCATGCGCGGGAATCATCGCAATGCACTCGACCGGGCATGGCGGGATGCACAGCTCGCAGCCGGTGCAAAGTTGCGGCACGACGGTATGCATCAACTTCGCCGCACCGACGATCGCATCGACCGGGCAGGCCTGGATGCATTTGGTGCAGCCGATGCAGACGTCCTCGTCGATCAGCGCGATCGTCGGAGGCGCTTCCGCGCCGAAATCGGGATCGAGCGACATCACCGGTTGCCCGGTCAGCGTCGCCAGCGCGCGGATACCGGCTTCGCCGCCCGGTGGACAGCGGTTGATCGGCGCTTCGCCGAGCGCGACCGCTTCCGCATACGGCCGGCACGCCGGATAACCGCAGCGTGTGCATTGCGTCTGCGGCAACGCGAAGTCGATCCGATCGGCCAGCGTTGCGGAGGTCGTTGCTATCAGCGGCAACCGTGCGCGAAGCGCGGCAATGCACGCCAGCGCGAATAACAGGACGAGGACGATTGCCGCAACAACAATCATGGCCGACCGGTGCCGGCGAAACCCATGAACGCCAATGCCATGATCGCCGCGGTGATCAGCAGGATCGGCGCGCCGCGGAACGGCGCTGGCACGTCCGCAGCGTCCAAACGGTCGCGCGCCGCGGTGAACAGCAACAACACGATGGCGAAGCCGATCGCGGCGCCGAAGCTGCGCGCCAGCATCGCGACGAATCCGTCTTCAACCTTGCCGTTCAATGCGACTACGCCCAGCAGCAGACCATTGCCGAGCAGCAACGTAGGCGACAACGCACGTGAAGATTGTTGCGGCGTCGGCGAGAAATGCCGTTGCACGATCGCGCGCGGCAGCGGCGCCAACGCGGTGGCGACCAGCAACCATGCCAACGGGCGCAGCCATTCGGCGCGGAAAGAAACGAGGACGAAGCGTTCGATCGACCAGCACGCGATCGCGGCGATCAGCAGCACGCATCCGGTCGCGGCCGCGATGATCACCGCGTCGCGCAGGTGGTCTTGCGATCGTATCGAGGGATCGACACCGAGCAGATGCATCAGCACCGCGTTGTTGGCCAGCGCCGCGCCGAGCAGGATCAGGATGAATGTCGCCATGGGCCAGATTGTAGTCGTTGCGGAGTAATCGTTGTGGCGTAGTCGTTGCGGATACGGCACGGGATTGCGCGCGCGGCGTGCCGATGATTAGATCGCGCACCATGACCTTTCTCTCCGCCTTGCGCGCGCTCGATCGCACCCAGCGGCATACGGTCGCGGCCAGTTTCCTCGGCTGGACGCTGGATGCGTTCGACTATTTCCTGCTGGTGTTCGTGATGCCGGAAATCGCGCACGATTTCCACGTCGGCATAACCCAGGTGACCTTCGCGTTGCTGTTGACGCTGGCGTTCCGTCCGCTGGGTGCATTGATCTTCGGGCGGCTGGCGGACCGTTTCGGCCGTCGCCGCATATTGATGCTGGACGTGGTGTTGTATTCGGTGCTGGAGCTGGCCTGCGCGTTCGCGCCGTCGTTGATCGTGCTGCTGGTATTGCGCGCGTTGTTTGGGATCGCGATGGGCGGCGAGTGGGGGATCGGAGCATCGCTGGCGATGGAATCGATCCCGCCGAAATCCCGCGGCATCGTGTCCGGCCTCCTGCAAAGTGGTTACCCCTGCGGTTACCTGATCGGCGCGGTGCTGTATGGATTGCTGTTCAACACCATCGGCTGGCGCGGCATGTTCGTGCTGGGCGCGCTGCCGGCGCTGCTGGTGCTGTACATCCGCCGCAGCGTGCCGGAATCCCCGGTATTCGAACAACGAAAAGTATTCGGCGCGCAGCGCAATGTATGGGCGGCGATGCGTGGGCACTGGGGATTGTTCGCGTACCTGATCGTGCTGATGGCCGCGTTCAACATGTTCAGTCACGGCTCGCAGGACGTGTATCCGACGTTCCTGAAAACGCAGATACATTTCAATATGCACATGGTCAGTCTGTTGACCATCATCTTGAATCTCGGCGCGCTGGTCGGCGGACTCGCTTTCGGCGCGTGGTCGGAAACGATCGGCCGCCGCCGCGCGATGGTGATCGCGGCGTTGTTGGCGTTGCCGGTGATTCCGTTGTGGACCTACGGCGGCTCGATCGTGCTGCTTGGCATCGGCGCGTTCCTGATCCAGGTCGCGGTGCAGGGCGCGTGGGGTGTCGTGCCGAGTTACCTCAACGAACTTTCGCCGGACGATGTACGCGGCACGTTGCCGGGGTTCGCTTATCAGCTCGGCAATTTGATCGCGGCTGGTACCGCGACGATTCTCGCCTGGCTCGCGCATGCGCGAGGCGGCGACTACGCGTTTGCGCAGAGCGTGTGGATCGCGGGCGTCGCGGTCGTGTTGGCGCTGCTGGCGTGGTTCGGACCGGAGGCACGCGGCGTGGTGTTCGGGCGCGAAGACCGCGACGCATGACGCGTGCGTCGCATGTCGCTACCATGCCGCGTTCCCGCTTCGGAGCGCGTCAGCCATGAAGGCCGCGAAAAACACGGTGGTGAGTTTTCATTACTTGGTCACCGAGGGTGCCGCCGTCGATGGCGCGCCGGTCGACAGTTCACGCGAGCGCGGTCAGCCACTCGTTGCGTTGCTCGGGTTCAACCAACTGGTGCCGGGGATCGAGCGCGCGCTGGCAGGGCATGAAACCGGCGAGCGCTTCGAGGTCGAGATCGCGCCGGGAGACGCCTATGGCCAGCGCCGCGAAGGCATGATCCAGCGCGTACCGAAAAAATATTTCCAGCACGCCGACAAGTTGAAACCCGGCATGACCACGGTGCTGCAAACGCGCGAGGGCGGCCAGCGCATGGTCACGGTGCACAAGGTCGGCATGAGCGCGATCGACGTGGATCACAATCATCCGTTGGCCGGCAAGACCCTGCATTTCGACATCGAGATCATCGGCGTGCGCGCGCCGACGCCGGAGGAACTGGAGCACGGACATGTCCACGCAGAAGGTGGACACACCCGCTAGCGCTCAGAACTTCAGCTTGCCGCGCTTCCGTCGGTTGCGCAGCGCATCCAGCGCGATCGCGCCCGGCCCGAATGCCGCCAGCACCAGGAAGCCGCCGGCGATCGCGATGTTCTTCATGAAGTTGATCTTTTGATTGGGATCGCTTAAATCGTTGTGGAAGGACGCCGCAGCCAGCAGTGAAAATACAACCAAACCGAGCGCCGCCCAGCGGGTGAGAAACCCGAACAGGATCGCCAGTCCGCCGCCGAGTTCCGCGAAAATCACCAGCGGCAGCAAACTACCGGGCAGACCATGCGCAACCATGTAGGCCGCAGAGACGTCGTAGCCACGCAGCTTGCCGATGCCGGAAACGATGAAGATCAGCGCAAGGCCGATGCGGCCGAGCAAGACGGCAAGGTTCTGCATGGCTGGACTCCGTTGGCGAACTGGAAAAAAGACCCGCGCAGCATAGCGCGGTATCCGTCAGTTCGAAGCCACCGCGCTGCCGGTCGATGGATGCCAAGCGAGCACGCGCTTGGCATATAGGAAATGGTCGCGCCAGTAATAGCCATCGAGCTGGTCGAGACGCACGGTGCCGCCGGTGTTGGGCGCATGCACGAAGCGGCCTTCGCCGACGTAGATGGCAACGTGGTTGATGCGGCCGCGCCGGCCGAAGAACAACAGATCGCCCGGCGCCAATCGGTCGTTGCGGATCTTGGGCGCATCCATATCGGCGATTTCCCGCGAATTGCGCGGCAGCACGACGCCGGCGCTGCGGAACACGTAATCGACCAGGCCGCTGCAATCAAAACCGCTGGCGGGCGTGTTGCCACCGAAATGGTAGGGCGTGCCGACCAAGCCGATCGCCCTGAACAGCACGTCGTTGGCAGCGGTCGCCGGGGGTGGCGGGGTGGTGGCGCAAGCGCCCAATAGCAGCGCCAGCGCGGGAGCGAGGAGATGAAGCAGACGTCGTTGCGCGCCGATCAATGTACCGTGCCTTGCAGGGCGAGCGAGAGGGCAAATACCGGGCGGAAGCGTGGCTTCATGATGACGAATCTGTGAAGACGGCGCGAAGGTAGCGCATGACGCCGCTCACGTCCACCCCTTGGCGGGGCGCGTTTTGCGTTTCGTGATGCGGATCGCGCTGACCGACGCCAGCCGATCAGGCGACGTCGGCCTGCCGGGGTGCGTCGTTAGTCGCCTGTTGAAGTTGGCTCTCGAAAGCCATGGCGCGGCGGCGTGAGGCCTCAGCCACGGCGCAGGGCAGGCCATGTTCGGCGGCGATCTGGGCGAACGCCGCGCGCTGGCGCGGATCGAAATCCGGATCGCGTTGCGCTTCGTCCAGCGCGGCCAGCAGGGTCGCAAGCCAACCTGCGCCGGGTGCGCGCAGCATTAGCAGGACTTCGGGTACGGTCAGTGTGCTAGCGTCGTTGGTCATGGCGGTCACGGGATTCCCCTTGCTTGTTACCAAACGTGTCGTGCAGGAAAGATGCCAATCCTTGTGGGGCTTGGAGCGCTGGTGCCGAGGCCGCGCCAACGCTTAGGCTGGCGCGCCAATGCAAGGGCAATGCGATGAAATCAGCACATGGTTGGATCCGGTGGGGCGGGGCGCTGGTAGTCGCGCTGTCGTAGGCCGCCGTCGCGCAATCCGCGTCCGATACCGCGGTGACGCCCTCCATCGTGGCGCCGAGCCGGCCAGTGGCGCCTGCGTTACGCCAGCCAGCCGGGCCGCCACCTGCCGCCAGCGATGCGGATGTCCTCGCGCAGATCCTGCAACCGGCCGCCGCCGCGCCGGCGCCCCGCATCGATCCGGCCGCACTCGCCGCGTTCGTGGACGGCGTGGTGCATGCCTATATGACCGAAAAGGCCATCGCCGGCGCCACCGTGGCGGTGGTCGACCGCGACGGTCCTTTGCTGCTGCGCGGCTACGGCGCGGCGTCGCTGCATCCGCGGCGCGCCGTCGATCCCGCCTCGACCCTGTTCCGGATCGGCTCGATCTCCAAGACCTTCACCTATGTCGCCACCATGCAACTGGTGGCGGCCGGCAAGCTCGATCTGGATGCACCGGTGGATCGCTACCTGCCGCCGTCGCTCAAAACTGCCGACTCGCGTTATCCGCCGGTCCGCGTATGGCATCTGATGACCCATACCGCCGGTTTCGAGGACGCGACGCTGGGCGCGCACCTGTTTCACAAAAGTCCAGCCGGAGTGCCGGCGCTGGACACGTATCTGGCGACAGACCGCCCCAAGCGGGTGCGTTCGCCGGCGATCCACGCCGACTATTCCAATTATTCGGTGGTGCTGCTGGGCGCGATCGTGCAGCAGGTCTCCGGCGAACCGTTCGACGCTTACATCGAGCGTCAAATCCTGACCCCGCTGGACATGGCGCACACGACGTTCCGCGAGCCATTGCCGCAGGGCGATCCACGCACGGTCGGTGCGGCGTTGAAGATGGATTTCTCGAGCGCGTTCGCCTACGAGCAAGGCGGTTTTGCTGACCATGGCTTCGAATACATTTCCAATGGCGCGCCGGCCGGGGCGGGTTCGTCGGATGCCGCCGATATGGCGATCTGGATGCGGATGCTGCTTGGCGGCGGAACGGTCGATGGACACGAAATACTAGACCCGATCGCTTTCCGCGAAATGACCACGCCGACCTGGAGCAACGCGCCGGCGGTGCATGCGATCGCGCACGGATTCTTCGTCGGACGTTACGGACGTTACAGCAGCCTCGAGCACGGCGGCGACACGATCTGGTTCCATTC
>JBDTAJ010000042.1:0-6181 GCA_039924705.1 Rhodanobacteraceae bacterium | reverse complement strand
ACCATGGCACGAGTCAAGCGTGGCGTCACCGCGCGTGCGCGTCACAAGAAAACCCTCAAGGCCGCCAAGGGCTACTACAACGCCCGGCGCAAGGTTTACCGCGTCGCCAAGCAGGCCGTTACCAAGGCGCAGCAATACGCGTATATCGGCCGCAAGCAGAAGAAGCGCCAGTTCCGCGCGTTGTGGATCGTGCGCATCAATGCCGCCGCGCGCCAATTCGGGCTGTCGTACAGTCGACTGATCGCGGGCTTGAGCAAGGCCGAAATCAGCATCGACCGCAAGGTGCTGGCCGACATCGCCGTGCACGACATCGCGGCGTTCGGCGCGATCGCGGAAAAAGCGAAAGCCAGTTTGGCGGCCTGAGCCGTTCCGGCGCGTCGCGCCGAACCGCTATGATGAAAACGAACGGGCAGCGGCGGGCGACCGTCGCTGCCCTTTTTATTGGGTGATTGCCGACTGATATGGTCGTCATTCCCGCGAAAGCGGGAATCCAGTGACTTTGTTGGCGGATATGATCGGAAGATGGATACATTGACCGCGCGCCTCGAAGATTTGTATGCCCAAATAATGGCAGCTGCCACATTGGAATTGCTAGAAGCGCTGCGCGTCGGGCTGCTTGGCAAAAGCGGCGCGATCACTGCCGAGTTAAAGGCGCTGGGCGCGCTGCCGGCGGACGAACGCAAGATCCGGGGCGCTCAGGTCAATGCCGCGCGCGATCGTTTGACAATCGCGATCACCACACGACGCGAACAGTTGGATCACGCCGCACTCGAACAACGATTGGCGTCGGAAGGCATCGATGTCTCCTTGCCCGGCCGCGACAGCGAGCGCGGCACGATCCATTCGGTCACGCGCACGCTGCAGCGCATCTGCGCGATCTTCGCGCGGATGGGCTATGCCGTTGTCGAAGGCCCGGAGATCGAGGACGACTGGCACAATTTCGAGGCGCTGAACTTTCCCGCGCATCATCCCGCGCGCGCGATGCACGACACGTTTTACTTCGGCGACGGACGGCTGCTGCGTACGCATACTTCGCCGGTACAGGTTCGCGCGATGCAAGGCCGCACGCCACCGATCCGCATCATCGCGCCCGGCAAAGTCTATCGCAGCGATTCCGACCAGACGCATTCGCCGATGTTCCATCAGGTCGAAGGACTTCTGGTCGACGAGACCACAAGCTTCGCCGATCTCAAGGGCACGCTGGCCGCGTTCGTGCGCGCGTTTTTCGAACGCGATTTCGAGATGCGTTTCCGGCCAAGCTATTTTCCGTTTACCGAGCCGTCGGCGGAAGTGGACATCCGCTGGGGTGCGTCGGATGAAAGCAGTGAAAATGGCGGCCCGCGCTGGCTGGAAGTGCTGGGCGCGGGCATGGTGCATCCCAAGGTGCTGGAGAATTGCGACATCGACGCGGAACGTTACACCGGCTTCGCGTTCGGCCTCGGCGTTGAGCGCTTCGCGATGCTGCGCTACGGGGTCACCGATCTGCGCGCGTTCTTCGAGAACGATGTGCGGTTCCTGAGACAGTTCGCGTAGGAGTCGCGCATGAAGTTCAGTGAACAATGGCTACGCGAACTGGTCGACGTTCCCGTCGACCGGGCCGCGCTGGTTGATCGCCTGACCATGAGCGGGCTGGAGGTCGAGTTCGTCGAAGACATCGGCGCGCAACTCGATGGCCTGGTGGTCACGCGAATCATCGATTGTGCGCCGCACCCGGACGTGGACAAATTATGCGTGTGCAGGGTCGATACCGGCGACGGCGAAGTGCGGATCGTCTGCGGCGCTCCCAATGCGCGCGCGGGTTTGAAAGCGCCACTCGCGACGATCGGCGCCACGCTGCCGAACGGCGCCAAGATCAAGGCCGCGAAACTGCGCGGGGTGGAATCCTCCGGCATGTTGTGTTCGGCGAAGGAACTCGGCCTCGACGTCGACGCATCCGGCCTGATGGAACTGCCGGACGACGCACCGGTCGGCACACCGCTCGCGCAATATCTTGGGCTTCCCGATGCATCCATCGAATTGAAACTGACGCCCAACCGCTCCGATTGTTTGGGGATGCGCGGGCTGGCCGACGAAGTCGCCGCGGAATTCGGCACGCGGGCAAAGCCGTTGGTGATCGAGCCGATCGCTCCGTCGATCGATGCGCAGCGCACGATCCGGCTCGAAGCGGGCGTCGATTGCCCGCGCTATCTTGGTCGCAGCGTGCGTGGTATCGACATGGCCGCGCGCACGCCGATGTGGATGGCCGCGCGCTTGCGTGCTGCGGGCATGAAGTCGATCAATGCGGTGGTCGATGTCACCAATTACGCGATGCTGGAGCTCGGACAGCCGTTGCACGCATTCGATGAAGCGCAACTCGACGGTGACATCGTGGTGCGTCGCGCGCGCGCGGGCGAGACCTTGACGTTGCTCGATGGCAACGAGGTCGAACTCGACCCTGATTTCCTGCTGATCGCGGATGAGAAAACACCGCTGGCTCTGGCCGGTGTGATGGGCGGTTTCGATTCACGCGTGACGGCGGCTACACATGACGTGTTTCTGGAAGCCGCGCACTTCGCGCCGGCCGCGATCGTCGGCCGTGCGCGCAAGCTGGGTTTGAGAACGGACGCCGCGCATCGCTTCGAGCGTGGTGTGGACGCGGGATTGCCACGCGCCGCGATCGAACGTGCCACGGCGTTGCTGATCGGGATCGCCGGCGGCAAGCCGGGCGAAGTGATCGAATCGTTGTCGCAACATCTGCCGCAACGCGCACCGATCGCGCTCCGCCGCGCGCGCATTGCGCGCGTATTAGGCATCACAATCGACGATGCACAGGTCACACAGATTCTTTCCGCGCTCGGCATGAAAGTGGAATCGCAAAAAGAGGGTTGGAGCGTTACGCCGTCCGGCCGACGCTTCGACCTCGAACGCGAGGAGGATTTGATCGAGGAGCTGGCGCGCATCCACGGTTACGATCGCATCCCCACGCGACTGCCTGCGGGCGCGCCGCCCGCACCGTCTGATGAAGAATCGCGATTGCCGGGGTCCGCGCTGCGCCAGCAGCTTGCCGCACGTGATTATCATGAAGCGGTGTGCTACGCCTTTGTCGATGCGCAGCGGTTGCGCCTTTGGCAACTGGATGCGGGTGCCGTGTCGCTGGCTAATCCGCTCTCGGCGGAAATGGCAGTCATGCGCACTTCGCTGTTGCCGGGACTGGTCGATGCGCTGTGCGCCAATCGGCATCGCCAGCAAGCACGGGTGCGGTTGTTCGAGATCGGAAGAAGTTTTCACGGGAATGGAAACGGGCAAGACGCGCCGGTTGAAATCGACCGTATCGCCGCGGTCGCGTGCGGCGCGGCACACGCCGAGCAATGGAGCGAACCCGCGCGCGCGCTGGATTTCTTCGATCTGAAAGGCGATCTCGAATCGGTGATCGCGTTGACTGCCGCGTCGCGTACGTGGTCGTTCGATCAAAACGATTTACCATCGTGGTTACATCCGGGCCGCGGCGCACGCGTGTTGCGCGACGGCGTCGCGGTTGGCGCGATCGGGGCGCTGCATCCCGCGCTGTTGCGGGCGCTCGACCTCGATGAAGACGTTTATGTATTCGAACTGCAAATCGATCCGTTGCGCGAGCGCGCAATGCCGCGCGCTCGCGCGTTGCCGAGGTTCCCGTCGGTGCGCCGTGACATCGCGGTAGAAGTGCCGCAATCGGTGGAATGGGCGCGGATCGATGCGACGGTGCGCGCCGCGCTCGGGCCATTGTTGAGCGAGACCATTGTTTTCGACCTCTACACCGGCCCCGGCTTGACTTCCGCTCGAAAGAGTGTCGCTATGGGCTTGATTTTGCAGGACGCTTCCCGCACGCTTACGGACCAGGATGCGGATCGCGCGGTGGCATCGGCGGTGGCGTCGCTGGAAAGCGCATTCGGGGCCAAATTAAGGAGTTGAAAATTGCGATGACCGCGACGCTGACCAAAGCGGAGATGGCCGAACGTCTGTTCCTCGATGTCGGGCTCAACAAGCGCGAGGCGAAGGAATTCGTCGATGCGTTTTTCGAGGTCGTGCGCGAGGCGCTCGAGAAGGGAGAACAGGTCAAGCTGTCGGGTTTCGGCAATTTCGATCTGCGGCAGAAGAACCAGCGGCCGGGACGCAACCCCAAGACCGGCGAGGAGATACCGATCTCCGCGCGGCGGGTGGTGACCTTCCGCCCGGGCCAGAAGCTGAAGGTGCGAGTCGAGAACTATGCTGGACGCAAGCAGTAACCACGAACTCCCGGCGATTCCCGCCAAGCGCTACTTCACGATCGGTGAGGTGAGCGAACTGTGCGAGGTCAAGCCGCATGTCCTGCGCTACTGGGAGCAGGAATTCCCCGCGCTGAAGCCCGTCAAGCGGCGCGGCAACCGCCGCTATTACCAGCGCCACGACGTGCTGATGATCCGCCAGATCCGCGCGCTGCTGTACGAGCAGGGCTTTACCATCACCGGCGCGCGCGCGCGGCTGGAAGGTCAGCAGGCGCGTGCAGAAGCGACCATCTCGCACCAGATCGTGCGGCAGATGCGGCAGGAGCTTGAGCAGTTGCTGGCGGTATTGAAGTAAAAGCGGTCGCAAAGCTGCTGCGCTCAGCATCTCGCGCGCCGGCGCTGCTCGGAATCCTCGTGTATCGACCTATACACTCCGGTTCCTGCGCTCCGGCGGCGCGCACTTTGCGTTCGCTCGCTACGCTTTGCGATCCGCTTTTTGCCGCAAAGCCCCTGCTACAATTCCGTGTTCACGTGTCGGGGCGTAGCGCAGCCTGGTAGCGCATCTGCCTGGGGGGCAGGAGGTCGTGGGTTCGAATCCCGCCGCCCCGACCAAGGGTTTTGATGTTCTTCGGTCGGCGCTTCGGCCGCTCGCTCCAAAGTCCCCAAATGACCGAACCGCGCCGCACGCTATATCCCGAAATCGAACCTTACGACGCCGGCATGCTGCCGGTGTCGGCGCTGCACACGCTGTATTACGAGCAGTGCGGGAATCCGCGCGGCAAGCCGGTGGTGTTCCTGCACGGCGGTCCCGGTGCGGGTTGCAACCCGAAGTGCCCGCGCTTTTTCGACCCGTCCGCGTATCGCATCGTGCTGTTCGATCAGCGCGGTTGCGGGCGCTCCAAGCCGCACGCGGAACTGCGCGAAAACACGACATGGGACCTGGTCGCCGATATCGAGCGCTTGCGCGAGCATTTGGGCATCGAGCGCTGGCAGGTGTTCGGCGGTTCGTGGGGTTCGACGCTGGCGTTGGCTTATGCGGAAACCCATCCCGACAAGGTGACCGAGTTGGTACTGCGCGGCATCTTCATGTTGCGGCAGTGGGAATTGCAGTGGTTTTACCAGAAAGGTTGCGACGCGCTATTTCCGGATGCGTGGGAAGCCTATCTCGACGCGATTCCGCAGAACGAACGCGATGACCTGATCGGCGCGTATCACCGTCGATTGACCTCGGACGATCCGGCGGTGCGCCTTGCCGCAGCACAGCCGTGGTCGGTGTGGGAAGCCTCGACCAGTTTCCTGCTGCAGAACGAGGGCTACGTCGCCGCCAGCACCGGCGACCAATTCGCGTTGGCCTTTGCGCGGATCGAGAACCACTACTTCGTCAACCGCGGTTTCTTCGAGCACGACGATCAGTTATTGCGCAATGCGTACACATTGCGCGACATCCCCGCGGTGATCGCGCAGGGTCGCTACGACGTGGTGTGTCCGCTGCGCAGCGCATGGGATCTGCACCGCGCGTGGCCGCGAGCCAAACTCGAGATCGTGCCGGACGCCGGACACTCGGCGTTCGAACCGGGCATCGTCGATGCGCTGATCCGCGCGACCAATAGTTATCGTCCCTGATACTGCCCTGCACGTCCCTGTGCAGGACTTTTCAACAATAGCCGTTTCATGGCGATCACTGAAACAAAAAAACACCCGGCAATGCCGGGTGTTTCGATCCAAACAACCGCAACGCGAAGCTCAGCCTTTCAAACAGGTGCTCATGAAAGCCTTGCGCTCGGTTCCCTTGAGCGCCTTGGTCTTGGCCGTGGCATTGCAGGTCTTCATCTTGTCCTGCTGCGACATTTTGCCGCCGCTGGCCATGGGCGCGACGGCCGGGGTCGTTGGGGCCATTGCGGCAGCGGGTGCCGCCGCAGTCGAGTTGCCTTTCAGGCAGTTGCTCATGAACGTCTTGTGCG
>JBDTAJ010000041.1:0-7710 GCA_039924705.1 Rhodanobacteraceae bacterium | reverse complement strand
TCGCGCGGCGCACGCGATGCGATCCGACGCATCGCGTAAGCGCGCCGCACTCAGCCCGCCAATCTTCTGCGCGGCATTCCGCGCAGGCGCACCGTGAACGCCACGCCGTCGCGCAGATTGTTCGCCTCGACCTTGCCCTGATGCAATTCGGCGACCAGCCGCACCACGTACAGCCCCAAACCCAGATGCGGAACACCGGCGCGTACGCCGCCGCCGCGCACGCTGACCAGCGAGTCGAACAGACGCCCCTGCATCGCGTCGGGCAATGACGGCCCGCGATTGGCGACCACGATCTCGGCGCCGTCGTCGTCCTCGACCGCGCGCAAGATGATGCGTATCCAGCCGTCGACCGGCGTGAACGACAACGCGTTGTCGAACAATTTATCCAGCGCCTGCGCGATCAGTTCCGGCGCGCCGTGCAACGGCAGCGGCGAAGTCTCGATCGCGCATTCGAGTTTTCGCGGCGCTGCCAATGGCGCGTACGCATCCGCGCAGCCGCGCACGACTTGCGCGAGGTCGAAATCCTCGCCGTCGGCGGACGCCATCGCGCGCTCCATCCGGCTGGCTTCGCTCATCGCGCGCACGATGGCGCCCAGCCTTGCCGCGCCATCGCGCGCGCGCGCTAGATACGGTTGCGCATCCGGCGGCAGGTCGGCGTGTTCGAGATTGTCCAGCGAGGACTTGACGATCGCCAACGGCGTATTGAGTTCGTGCGAAAGTTTCGACGCCAGCGTGCGCAGGTATTCGGTGTAGACGCCGATCGCTTCCAGCAGGCGCGAAAAGCTGCGCGCAAGGTCGCCGAGCTCGTCGTTGTCCTCGACCAGCGGCAGGATGGCAATGGGCGGGCCTTCGCGGCGTTGCGCGTATTCGGCGGCATCGCGCAGACGGCCGATGCGCATCGATAGCCATGTCGCAAACGCGAACAACACCGCACCCGCGATCAGCAGGCCCGCGACGCTCGCCAGCATGAGTCCCAGCAGCGCGCGGTTGGTCAACAACGGCAACGCGCGGCTGGATTGTTCGAGTACCAGCGCACCGCGGGTCTGGCCGTGCGTATCGAGCGGCACGGCCACGGTCAGGATCACGCTGCCGGGCGCATCTCCGGCGCGCCAGCCAGCGATCGCGCGGCCACCCAGCGCGCTTTGCACGTCCGGCGCGTCGAGGCGCGGCACGCCGTCGGGCAAGCTGGACGGTCGATCCATCGCCGGTGCGATCAACGAATCGAACACCAGGTTGTCGAACCACGCCATGCGCCCTTGGCGCTCCGACGGCCCGGCGGTCATCGCGCCGCCGGACGCCAGCACCCAACCATCCGCACTCAACAGGCGCACGCGCACGCCGGTCGGCGCGAGTTGGGTGAGATCGCTCGACAGCGCCGGCGACAGCGCATACAGGGGACGCGTGTCGGCATCACCGCCAGCGAAACGCGCCGGCGCGTCGGCGTCGTGCACCGCCAGCCCCAATCGATCCGGCGATTGCGCGCGCGGCAGGCGCAATTCGATCCGGTAGGCGCCGGCGTCTTCCTGCCACTGGCCGGTGATGAGATCGGGCAGACCGTGCACCGGTGGATCGAGCGGGCGCGCCTGGAAACTGCCCGGCGCGGCGCTGGCGATCAGGAAACTTCGCTGCTGCGCGCCGCGGATCAAGGTCAGTTCGACGTGATCGACGTCGATCGCCTCGCTGTCCTGCGCGTCGGCGCGGGTGCGCGTGGCGTCGTTGACTTCGATGTGCAGGTACAACCACGCTGCGTCCTGCGCGAATTGCACGCGGACGCCCGGCCACGGATGTTGCACCCACGGCGACAACGCGGCCCAGTCGTCGCCGTAACCGTCGATCACGATCGGCTGACGCACGCGCTGCACGTACCAGCCGTCGCTCGGTGTGGGAAGTTTCGCACCGACCGCGACCAGCCCGCGGCCCAGCGCGAACGCGGTCGCCAGCAGCGCCTGCTCCTGGCTGCGGCGCAGCAATTGCTCCATCTGTCGCACGTACAACCAGCCCGCCCACGGCAACGCCAGCGTGGACAGCGCGACCAGCAGCAGTTTGCGGCGGAGGGTCATGAAGCGGAAGCTGGAAATAGGTAGTAGGAAATAGAAAGTGGATAGAGCTTAGTCGATTGCGCGTCGGCGCAAGACTTCCGCTTCGCTTCTACTTCCTATTCCCTACTTCCTACTGTCACCCTCACGGCTTCCACCGATACCCCACCCCATGCACCGTCTCGATCGAATCGAATACCGGATCGACCGCGATGAATTTCTTGCGCAGGCGCTTGATGTGCGAGGTGATGGTGGCGTCGTCGACGACGAGCTCGGCCTCGCGCATCAACTGGTCGCGGCTTTTGACGTGGCCGGGAAAGCGCACCAGCGTGTGCACCATCCAGAACTCGGTGACGGTCAGCGATACCTCGACACCACGCCAGGTGACGCGCATCCGCTCGGCTTCGAGTTTCAGCGGGCCGTGCTCGATCACGGTCTCGCTGGATGCCGGGGCTTTGAGCGATTCGATGCGGCGGAACAACGCGCCGATGCGCGCGGCGAGCTGGTGCAGGCTGGTGTCCTTGGAAAGATAATCGTCGGCGCCGAGCCGCAAGCCGGAGATCACGTCGAAATCGGAATCGCGCGCGGTCAGGAAAATAATCGGAAGCGTGGGAGATTTCGCGCGCAATTCGCGGCACAGGTCGAAACCGCCTTCCGGCTCGTCCCCTAAACCGATGTCGATGATCACCAGCTCCGGCATCCGCGCGGCGAACGCGCCGGAGGCTTCGCCGCGCGAGGGATACCCGCGCACTTCATAGCCGAAGCGCGACAGCGCCTCGACATAATTGGCGCGGATCAGCGGTTCGTCCTCCACGATGGCGATGGCGCGGGGCATGGGGCATTCCTTCAAACGAGCGCCCAGCGTGCAGCGCCAAGACGCAATGCGCAAGGCATACGCGGGCGTTGCCCGCATTTAGCCATAACTCGTCTGCGAATCGCCCGCGCGCCGACCCTGTCACGCCGCGCTTTGGGGCGCTAATGGAGGCGTCGAAAACTCCTGCCGTGGAGTCTCGGTCTGCAACGTGGAACACCGCCGCGCTGGCGCCGGTCCGCAGCTCCGCTTCATCGGAGCATCGACGAAGCGGAGCGGCGCCGCGCCGGCGGACCACGGTTGTTTTTGCGATCGTCCATGATCGCTGCGCGATGAAACCCCACGCGAATATAGATTTCGTCGCAATAATGAAAGTCTAAAAGCGGACATACCTGTCCGCACTTTTCAATTGCAGCACGGCCTCGACACGCGCCTTGAGCGCGATGTTTCCCGCCGATCAGCGTGACTGTAAGACGAGCTTTTATGCGTCCGATACCGCTTTCCGCATTTTTGCGATCACCGCGCGATAGTCGCGCTCGCCGAAAATCGCGGAGCCGGCGACAAAAGTGTCCGCGCCCACTTGCGCAATCTCACCGATATTGTCGACCTTGACACCGCCGTCCACTTGCAAACGAATGTCACGTCCGCTGTCGTCAATGATCGCGCGCGCGCGTCGCAATTTTTCCAGCGCGGACGGAATGAAACTCTGTCCGCCGAAACCGGGATTGACCGACATGATCAGCACGTGGTCGAGCTTGTCCAGCACGTAGTCCAGCCATTCCAGGGATGTCGCCGGATTGAACACCAGCCCGGCCTTGCAGCCGTGTTCGCGGATCAGCGCGATGGTGCGGTCGACGTGTTCGCTCGCTTCCGGATGGAAGCTGATCAGATTCGCGCCCGCTTCCGCAAAATCCGGCACGATGCGATCAACCGGCTTCACCATCAGGTGCACGTCGATCGGCGCGGTCACACCATACTTGCGCAGCGCCTTGCACACTTGCGGGCCGATGGTCAGGTTGGGGACGTAGTGGTTGTCCATCACGTCGAAGTGAATCCAGTCGGCACCGGCCGCGAGTACCTTGTCAACTTCTTCGCCGAGCCGCGCGAAATCAGCGGAAAGGATCGACGGACAAATCACGCAAGATTGTTTGCTCATGGGCGGCTGCGCAAAGTAATTGTTCCGTTCGCGCTGAGCGTAGCTCGCGCAGCGAGCGAAGTCGAAGCATCAAAATACAAATCACCCTTCGATTCCGGCCTTACGGGCCTACGCTCAGGGCGAACGGCGTCAGAGACTGCTATTTGAAGCCGCGCTCCGATTGTATGCGCTCCCACGCCGCGTTGATCTCGCTGGCGCGCTGTTCGGCGCGGCGGCGCAGGTCTTCGGGCGCGGCGGTAAGGCGGTCGGGGTGGTGTTCGCCGATCAATTTGCGATAGGCCCGCTTGATGGTGCGTTGATCGGCATCGCGCGGCACGCCGAGCACGGCATAGGGGTCCGGCCCGCTGTGCGTGCGCTGCGGCGGTGGCCGCCAACCGTTGCCGCTGGCGTTGGCGTGCGCGTAGCCGCCGGCGCCGGTCGTGGTGCTCCACGCAAAACCCTTCATCGCCAGCAGCGCCATCAACTGGATTTCGCCGATGTGCAGCGACCACGCCAGTTGCCGCAGCAGTTTCAGTTTTCCGGCCGAGAGCGGGCCTTCCGCCAGCGCGGCGTCGGCGACCATGTCGATCAGCGGCATCGCGTAACTGCGCCGTAACGCGCACCACGCACGCAGATCGGCGATCGCAAGGTTCGGGTCGTAGCCCGGTGATTTGCCGGCATTGAAGCGCTCGATCGCTCGCCGCCGCCACAGCGGATCGAGATTCAACCGCGTCATCAAGCGCTCGGCGATCGCGATCTCGGCTTCCGACACGCGGCCGTCGGCCTTGGCCACCGCGCCGATCAGCGCGAACAGCGGTTCGATGAAACCCAGCGGTTCGCCGGTACGCGTGACCCCGCGCAACAGGCCGGAATCGAACACGTGACCGATCGCGAGCCCAAGCAACGCCAGCCACGGATTGTGGAACACGAACAGGCCGATCGCGACGCCCAGCAATTTGCCGACATAGTGCATGATCGGGTCAGTGCGCCGGCGCGCTCGGCGCGCAAGGCAGCGACGCATACCAATGCGCCAGTTGCTGCATCTCGGTTTCCGACAACGGTCCGGTCGCGGCACGCATCACCGCCACGTTGCGCGCGTCCGTTTTGTAATCATGCAAAGCGTTCAACAGGTAATCGACATTCTGCCCAGCGAGATTCGGCGCGCCGGGAACCCGCGCGCGGCCATCCTCGCCGTGGCAGGCCGCGCACAGGCCGAGCCGCGCGGGCTTGCGTGCAGGCGCTGCGTGGGCGCACCCAGCCGCGAACGCAAGGGCAAGAAACAAAGTGGTGCGCATCGTTATGAGATAAGGGAAAGACCCATCAGTTTATCAGCCAGCGAGCTTATCCCCTCTCCCTCCTGGGAGAGGGTGGCCGCAGGCCGGGTGAGGGGTCGCGCGCGAAGCGCGCTCAACCTACGATTGCATCCTCCGCCTCGATAAAATAGCTCTTCGCCCGAAATTGGAAACAACGTCCGTGCCCACCATCCTGCATGCCTCGCACCTGCCCGGTCTGGAACTCCTGCATCGCGGAAAGGTGCGTGATGTTTACGCGCTGCCGCGCGATCGCCTGTTGATCGTCGCGAGCGATCGGCTGTCCGCGTTCGACGTGGTGTTGCCCGATCCCATCCCCGGCAAGGGCGAGATGCTGACCCAGATGTCCAATTTCTGGTTCGGCAAGGCCGCGCATCTGGTGCCAAATCATCTGACCGGTGTCGCGGTCGCCGAGGTTTTGCCGGCCAATGTCGATCCGCATCTGTACGAAAAACGCGCGGTGGTGGCGAAACGATTGACGCCCGTGCCCATCGAGGCGATCGCGCGCGGCTATCTGATCGGTTCGGGCTGGAAAGATTATTTGGCGACGGGCTTGCTGTGCGGGATCGCTTTGCCGCGCGGTTTGCGGCAAGCCGAGCAATTGCCGGAACCGATCTTTACCCCGTCGACGAAAGCGGCGGCCGGACAACACGACGAGAACATCGGCTTCGATGCGGTGGCCGATCTGATCGGCGCCGATCTCGCCGAACAGGTGCGCGACGCGACGCTCGCGATCTACCGCTTCGCCGCCGATTACGCCGCGCAGCGCGGCATCCTCATCGCCGATACCAAGCTCGAATTCGGCACCGACGCGGACGGCATGCTGTACGTGATGGACGAAATGCTCACCCCCGATTCCTCGCGCTTCTGGCCGGCCGATCAATACAAGGTTGGCATCAGCCCGCCCAGTTACGACAAGCAATACGTGCGCGACTATCTGGAAACGCTGGACTGGAACAAGCGCGCGCCCGGGCCGGTGCTGCCGCAAGAGGTGATCGACGGCACGGCGGCGAAGTATGCCGAAGCGTTGCGGCAATTGGCAGGGATTACGCTGGATTGAATACTGAGTTATGAACCGCTCTTGCGAGTCTCAGCTTAACCAACGCATTAGATTGAACAGCGCTACGCATACGATGCCTGTTGCAGAGGCAGAAATAAACCAACAAAGCCCGCGTATTACTGCGGCTTTATTCAATCCGCCCCCATCCCAATGTGAGAACGACCAAAGGCCAATCTGCGACGGGTAGATCGGACCGCCAACGACGAAAAGATATATGGGCATCAGCACAAATATCGCCGAGAATCCATACATTACGGCATTGTTGAAGTACACAGCATGTGGTTTCGGATAATCGAGCCAAGGGCTAAAGGCAATAGCACCCAAGCCTGACCAGACTCCCGCCAAGGTGGCCGTCCGATTGGAGGCTTCAATTGTCATTGCCTGAGCGCGACTCGGACGGAGGCACAATACAAGGTTGGGCTGAGCGTAGCGATGCCTGGCATTTGCCGCAATCATCGCCGGGGTTACGGCCCGCTCCTGCGGGCCGCCCTTCGAGCCATTCGCTGCGCGAATGTTCGCTCCTGCATACTGCCTCCGCAGTCGCAAGCTCACCCCAGTCTACAACCGTCATGTCGTCTTTCCGGACGCCGCATAGCGGCGATCCGGAATCCAGTGACTTTGCTTCTTTCGCACGTCAAAGCCACTGGATTCCCGCTTTCACGGGAACGACGATCTTGTAAGCTTCTAAGATACGACCATGGGCAGCCTCCACGACTGGTTCGCCAGCTACAGCGATGATCATCGCAACGAAACCAACCGCGCGATCCACTGGGTGTGCGTGCCGGTAATCCTGTGGTGCGTGATCGCGGCGCTGTGGACGATTCCGGTGCCAATGTCGATCGGCCGCGCGGGCTTGTGGGCGCTGCCGCCGATGTTCGCCGCGTTCCTGTTTTATTACCGGCTGTCGCGGCCGCTGGGTTTGGCGATGGCGATCGTGTTCATCGTCTGCGCGCTGATCGCGGAAAGCGCGTACCGCGCGCTTGGATCCATGCATCTGTTGCAATTCGCGATCGCGTTGTTCGTGCTGGCGTGGATCGGCCAGCTCGTCGGGCACAAGATCGAAGGCCGCAAGCCATCGTTCCTCACCGATCTCGCGTACCTCCTGATTGGCCCGGCGTGGTTGACGGGCAAGCTGATGCGGCGACTGGGGCTCGCGTATTGATCCACGCATCCCTCTGCTTCAAAGAAATGCGAAGACACTGGATTCTCGCTTTCCTCGCTCCTCAAAGCGCGGCCATCCATGGTCGCTCCCCGCGTCACGGGAATGACGTCAAGAGAGATTTCGTCACCGTGCGCCAACCTCGCGATTGAGCAGCGCCGCCAGCCGCGAACCGGCTTCGCGCAATCGTTCTTCTGCG
>JBDTAJ010000040.1:0-14590 GCA_039924705.1 Rhodanobacteraceae bacterium | reverse complement strand
TCGAGGGCTGGTTGAAGCCGTTCTCCGGACGCCTGTCGATGCCGTGGCACACCGCGCGGCATCGAAAACTCACCCGCGCGGTGCACGCGGAGGGCGCGCGCATCTGTCTGCAGATCCTGCACGCGGGCCGTTACGGCTATCACCCGTTTTCCGTCGCGCCGTCGCGGATCAAATCGCCGATCACGCCGTTTATACCGCGGCATCTAAGCGATCGCGGCGTCGAGCGCACGATCCGTGCGTTCGTGCGTTGCGCGCAACGAGCGCGCGACGCCGGTTACGACGGCGTCGAGGTGATGGGTTCGGAGGGTTATCTGATCAACCAGTTTCTCGCCGAGTACACCAACCAACGCATCGACCGCTGGGGTGGCTCGCCGGAAAACCGGATGCGCTTCGCGATCGAAATCGTGCGCCGCACGCGCGAAGCGGTGGGGCGGGATTTCATCATCATCCACCGGCTGTCGATGCTGGATCTTGTCGAGCACGGCCAGAGCTGGCAGGAAATCGTTGCGCTGGCGCAAGCGGTCGAAGCCGCCGGCGCCACCTTGATCAATACCGGCATCGGTTGGCACGAGGCGCGTGTGCCGACCATCGTGACCTCGGTGCCGCGCGCGGCGTTGCGTGGGTCACGCGACGCATGAAAGCATCGGTGCGGATCCCGCTGATCACCACCAACCGGATCAATACGCCGCAAGTCGCCGAAGCGATCCTCTCGCACGGCGCGGCGGACATGGTCTCGATGGCGCGGCCGCTGCTCGCCGATCCCGAGTGGGTGAACAAGGCGCGTGCCGATCGCGCCGATCGCATCAGTACCTGCATCGCCTGCAATCAGGCGTGTCTGGATCATGTGTTCGAAAACAAACGCGCGTCGTGTCTGGTCAATCCGCGCGCTTGTCACGAAACGGAATTGGTGATTGTGCCGGCCACGCAAAAAAAATGCTACGCCGTCGTCGGCGCTGGACCGGCCGGGCTCGCCTGCGCCGTCACGCTGGCCGAACGCGGACACACGGTAACGCTGTACGATCAGGCGAACGAAATCGGCGATCAGTTCAATCTGGCGAAGAAGATTCCTGGCAAGGAGGAGTTCCGCGAGACGCTGCGCTACTACACGAACCGTCTTGCCGATCTGAACGTGGAGATGCGGCTGGGTGTCGCCGTCGACGCAGATTCATTGCGCGTACAAGATTACGACGCCGTGATCGTCGCCACCGGCGTAACACCGCGCGATCCGTGCATCTCGGGACAGGATCATCCGATGGTGACGAGTTACATGGACATGGTCGGTTACGGCGCACCGATCGGACGGCGCGTCGCGATCGTCGGCGCCGGTGGCATCGGTTTCGATGTTGCCGAATTCCTGACCCAGAATCCACCCTCCCCCAGCACGGACATTCCGCGTTGGTCCCGCGAATGGGGTGTGGATATGACGCTTGGCTCTCGCGGCGGCTTGGCGAAAACGCATGCCGAGCCGTCGCCACGCGAGGTCTGGCTGCTGCAACGCACGCCCGGCCGACCAGGGAAAAAGCTCAACAGGACCACAGGCTGGGTGCATCGCGCCGCGCTGAAAGCCAAGAGCGTGCGGATGCTTGGCGGCGTGACCTACACATACATCAACGACGCCGGCTTGCATATCGAGATCGACGGAAAACCGCAAACGCTCGAAGTTGACAACGTGGTGATTTGCGCCGGGCAGCAACCCAACCGTGCGCTCGCCGATGCGCTGCGCGATCGCGGCGTGACGACACACCTGATCGGCGGCGCCGATTTGGCCGCGGAACTGGATGCCGAACGTGCGATCGCGCAAGCCACCCGGCTCGCCGCATCACTGTAGCGAGCGGGAAACCCGCACTGCATACGAGCGGGCGTTCCACGGGCGCCTTGATAAGCCATTGACGCGCGCCAACATAAAGTGTTCGTCCCCGCTTCGGAGAACACACGATGAAGCTGTATTACACGCCCGGCGCTTGTTCGATGTCCGATCACATCGCGCTGGAATGGATCGGCAAGCCGTACACCGCGCAGAAGATGACCAAGGAAAGCATCAAGACGCAGGAATATCTCAAACTCAATCCGGCCGGCGCGGTGCCGGTGTTCGAGGATAATGGTTGGGTGCTGACCCAGAATGCGGCGATCCTCAATTACCTCGCCGATACGCACTCGGAGGCCAAGCTCGGCGGCAACGGCACGCCCAAGGGCCGCGCGGAAGTCAATCGCTGGTTGGCCTTTCTCAATGCCGATGTGCATCCGACGTTCCATCCGCTGTTCGGCTCGACCGGCTATCTCGGCGATGAAGCCGCGGGGAAAACCAAGGATGCCGCGCGCAAGAAACTGCGCGGATATTTCGAACGCGTCAGTACGCAACTGGAAAATCGCGACTGGATCGCCGGCGCGCGTTCGATCGCCGATCCGTATCTGTTCGTGGTGCTGCGCTGGGCCAAGGCGATGAAAGTCGATCTGTCCGGGCTCGACAACCTCGCGAAATTCGAACAGCGCATGCGCGCGGATGCGGGCGTGCAGAAGGTGTTGAAGGACGAGGGCGTGGATCAGCCGGGTTGATTTTCTCGCATATGAGCAAAAGGCCGCGCAATGCGCGGCCTTCTTGTTTCCATCCGATTTTCAACATTCACCGCTTTTCGATCGCCACGTACGCCCGATCCTCCGGCCCGGTGTAATGGGCCGAAGGCCGGATGATCTTGCCGTCGATGCGCTGCTCGATCACATGCGCGCTCCAGCCCGATGTGCGCGCGATCACGAACAGCGGCGTGAACATCTGCGTCGGCACCCCCAGCATGTGATACGCCGATGCGCTGTACCAATCGAGATTCGGGAACATCTTTTTCATGTCCCACATCAGTTCCTCGATGCGCTCGGAAATCTCGAACAGAAGCGGATTGCCGCCTTCCGCACACAGCCTGCGTGAAGTCTCCTTGATAATCGGATTGCGCGGATCGCCGATGGTGTAAACCGGATGTCCGAAGCCGATCACGATCTCCCTGGCTTCGACTCGGCGGCGGATATCGGCCTCGGCCTCGTCGGCGCTTTGATAACGGGCGATGATTTCCATCGCCACTTCGTTGGCACCGCCATGCTTAGGCCCGCGCAACGCGCCGATCGCGCCGGTGATCGCCGAATACATGTCCGACCCCGTGCCCGCGATCACACGCGCCGTAAAGGTGCTGGCGTTGAACTCGTGCTCGGCGTACAGGATCAGCGACTGGTCCAGCGCGCGCGCGTGCGATTCGCTCGACTTTCTCCCATGCAGCAGATGCATGAAATGCGCGGCGATGGAGTCGTCGTCGGTCTCGGTGTTGATGCGGCGACCGTCGCGAGAATAGTGATACCAGTACAACAGCATCGAACCGAAGCCCGCCATCAGCCTGTCGGCGATCTCACGCGCACTAGCGGTATTGTGATCGCTTTGCTCCGGCAGCAAGTTGCCGAGCACGGAACAGCCGGTACGCATCACATCCATCGGGTGCGCCGACTTCGGCAGCAGTTCCAACACTGCTTTCAATGGCGCTGGCAAGCCGCGCAGGGATTTCAAATGGGTTCGATACGCGCTGAGTTCGGCCGATGTCGGCAGGTGTTCGTGCACCAGCAGATAAGCAACTTCCTCGAACGTCGCGCGGGTCGCCAAGTCGTGGATGTCGTAGCCGCGATAGTTCAAGTCATTGCCGCTGCGGCCGACCGTGCACAGCGCGGTGTTGCCGGCGGCGACGCCGGACAGCGCCACGGATTTCTTGGGTCTAGGAAGAACCTGCGCGTTGTCGCTCATTGAACTCTCTCCAATTCGTACATGGGGCTAGCCCGTCGCGTCACGCGCGCGCACCGCCCGCGACGCAGCTCAATCACCGAACACGTCCGCCAGCGGCAGGCGCGGGCACTGCCTGATCGGATTCACCTGCGATGTGATCGCCTTGTAACCGACCAGATGCTTGTCGCCATATATCCAGCACTCGTCGAGGCTCGAACAGAAACACAAGTTTATCGCCACGCGTCCCACGGCGGCGGTGCGAAAGCGCTGGTAGTCATTCTTGGCCGAAAATTTGATGATCCGCACCTGTTCGCCGGGACTCAGTACATCGGGATTGATCGTCGCTTCGCTATAGCTACCCGGTTTCGCATCCCCGAGCGCTTCCAGCACATGATGCCAATTCGTTTGCGGCTTGCCATCGACCCAAATCTGCGCGCTGCGCACGATCGCGGGACGCACTGTTGTAGACGATCAGCGATTGATCGTTATCGTCGTTGCCCGCGATCAGATACGGCCACACTTGCGCACGCACCGGCTGGTGCTGGATATAGGCGGTGTAGCCGGACACGCAAAGCGTGAGCAGCCCAACCAGGGCCGCGATGATCGCAGCGACCCCGTCCCAGTTGCGTGTGCGTTGCACGGCTGCAGCCGGGTTCGGGGCGGTATCTTTCATCGGCTCAACCATCAGATTTTCCACCGGCGAACAACTCGTCGAGCCGCCTTTCGTATTCGTGATACCCGATCCGATCGTAGAGTTCCTCGCGCGTCTGCATGGCGTCCAACACATTCTTCTGCGTGCCGTCGCGGCGGATAGCGACGTACACGTTTTCGGCGGCCTTGTTCATCGCGCGGAACGCCGACAGCGGATACAGCGCGATCGCCACGCCCACGTGGCGCAATTCTTCCAGCGTGAACAAGGGCGTGGCACCGAATTCGGTGATATTGGCCAGCACCGGGACTTTTACGGCCTCGGCAAAACGGCGATAGGTGTCGAGATCGCGCACGGCTTCCGCGAAAATACCATCGGCGCCAGACTCGACACACAAACGCGCGCGCTCGATCGCCGCATCCACGCCTTCCGAGGCGATCGCATCGGTACGCGCGATCAAAAAGAAATCCAGATCGGTTTTCGCATCCGCCGCCGCTTTCACGCGATCGGCCATTTCTTGCGCGCTGACGATCGCCTTGCGCGGACGATGCCCGCAACGTTTGGCGCCGATCTGATCCTCGATATGACACGCCGCAGCGCCAGCCTTGATCAAACTTTTTACCGTGCGCGCGATGTTGAACGCGCTCGGCCCGAAGCCGGTGTCGACGTCCACCAGCAGCGGCAGCTCGCACACATCGGTGATGCGACGGCAATCGACCAGCACGTCGTCCAGCGTGTTGATACCGAGATCCGGCATTCCCAGCGATCCCGCCGCCACGCCACCGCCGGAGAGATAGACCGCGCGAAAACCCGCGCGCTTTGCGAGCAACGCGTGATTCGCATTGATCGCGCCGATCACCTGCAGCGGTTTTTCGGCGGCGAGCGCGGCACGAAAACGCGCGCCGGCGGAAGCGGAATGCGTGCTTTCATCGATGTGTCGCGGCTCGCTCATGCGATCTCCGGGCAAACCAATATTTTAGCCGATCCAGCGTCTACCGCGCCCAGGATTCGTGGCCGTAGACGATCCGCCAACCTTGCGGCAGTTTTTTCCAGACATACGTGACAACAAAGGTGCCGTTGCTGACCTTGCCGTCCGCCATCGTGCGGCGCGAGGCCAGCGTGCTCGTGGTCAGCATCAGATCGGCGGTAAGAGGCATGAACTCCGCGTTGCCACGTTGGGTGTAGACCGCGTCGGACTTGCCATTTTGCCACCACTTCAACTGCTGTGCGCGCAAGGCGTCCCAGCCGTGGATGACTTCGCCATTGATAGCAAAGATCAGACTCTGCTGATGCTCGAACGGCGCCATGAAGCGATCGGTATCGTGCGTGTTCGCGGCGTGTTGCATGCCATCCCATATCGCCTGGACTTGCTGCTGTGCTGACGACGCGATGCTTGAGGCATGCGCGCATCCGGCGAACAGGGTGCCAGCGATCATGACAATGCGGATTGAAATTCTCATCACGGCTCTCCTTCCATGTCACGCTTCAAGGCCTGCGCGCCGCGGCGTACGCCGCGGCTGCGATCATGTCGTGCACGCTCATTTTTGATACTTCCTGTTGCATGGGCAGCGTTGCGGTTCCATTGCGCTGACCGGTCCGGAACAGGATCAACTCGCGCACGAGGTAGGTCGGCGAGCGCCCGGCCAGCGGCGGAATCACACCGACGCCCTGCGAATTCGCGCCGTGACAGGATTCGCATGGCAGCGCCGCGCCCCCGCCCGCCTTTCGCCGCCAACATTTCACCGCGAGCTATGCTGCCGGGCGGGACGTAAGCAACATAACCGACGCGATCGCTGTTGGCCTCGTAACCCTTGAAGTCGGCCAGCGTTTCGATGATGCGCTCGCCGACGCCGACCGGCCTTGCGGCGCATTCGGCAAACCCATGCGCGCCAACGCCGCGTTGAAGCGCGAGTCGCTGCGCACCGGGTCAAACGCGGGTTGCCAGACATTGTCCTGACCGAACATCACCTCATGGCCGATACGTTGCAAGGCTGACAGCGCATCATCGTGATCGCCCAGCAGCATCAGCCATTTGATCCGCGCCGGCGCGCTCAGACGCTGGTGCGAGTCCGCGCCCGCAGCGAGCACCATGCGGCGCGCGGCGATACGTTGTGCGGGATCGACGATGCCGTCCACCAGCGAAAGGTACACATCCGGATTCTCGCCGACCAGTGCCGCGCCAGCTTTCAATTGCGCTTTGGCTTCGGCATATTCGTGACGATAGATCGCCGTGTCGGCGGCGATGAAATGCCCCAGGGCGTAATCCGGATGAGCGACGATCACGTTTTGCGCTTGCGCGTTGGCCTGATCGAACCGGTGCAAGGCGGTGAGTACATTGACGCGCGTCACGCCGACGATGCCCGACAAGGGATTAAGCCGCTGCGCACGATCGATTTGCGTCAACGCTTCATCCAGGCGTCCGGCAGCGAGCAGGAATTGCGCGTATTGATCGGCCGCTTCGGCGTCGCCCGGCGCGATCTTCAACGCGTGCTGGAATGCCGTATCGGCGTCTTTCCATTTCCACTGGACGCGATACATCATTGCGAGCGCGACATAGGCCGCGGCTGTGTTCGGATCGAGCGCCAGCGCGCGCTTTGCAGCCGCTTCACCGGCCGGAAACGCGGTGACCGCCGGATCGAGGAAATAATGCGGTAACAGCATTTGCGCTTCAGCGAGCGCCGCCCACGCTTGCGCGTAATCGGGGTCAATCGCGACCGTCTGCTGAAAATCGGCGACCGCTTCGCGCAAGCCGGGACCACGCGCCGCGATCAGCGGCAATCCGCGCAGATAAAAATCGTGCGCGCGCGGATCGATGACTGTTTGCGTCACCAGCGTTTGACCGCTACCGCCCAGTTGCACGCGCAACTTGTCGGCGATGGCCTTTGAAATCTCGTCCTCGATCGCAAAAATATTCGTCAGCTTGCGATCGTATTTCTCCGACCATAGGTGGTAGCCGCTGCGGGCGTCGATCAACTGCGCGGTGATGCGCACTTCGTCGCCGGATTTTTGCACGCTGCCTTCCAGCACGGTGGCGACACCCAGAATCTCGCCGACCTTGCGCAGATCTTCTTGCTTGCCCTTGAATGCGAACGCCGAGTTGCGCGCGGCGACTTTCAATTTCGGAACCTGCGCCAGCGCGTTCAGGACTTCCTCGGTGATGCCGTCGCTGAAATAGTCGTTCTGCGCATTCCCGCTCATGTTGACGAACGGCAGCACCGCGACGGATTTGGCGGGAGCCGCGGCGACAGCGCCGGCCGTGGATTGCGATGCCTTCGCTGCTCGCGCAGTGGCTGCTAGCGTCGCGCGCTCGAACCGCCACAAGAAAGCGCCGCCGATCGTCAGCAGCAAAGCAAGGATCACGATCTCCGTTCCGCTGACCTTTTGCGCGCCGCGCTCGCCGTGATACCACGCCAGCACCAGCACGACAAAAAAACCGATCGCCAGCGCGAGGATCAGCAAACGCTCGATCTGGTCCGGCCAGCCGAAACGTTGCGCGACGATATCCACACCCTGCAGCAGCGCGAACGCGAATGCCACGTAGGCGACCGCCCATTGCACCAGCTTGCGCTGTTTCAGGCGGGCGATGAAATCAGTCATGCGCCGCCGTCTTTGCATCCGCCAGTTTCGAAAACTGCGGTTCTCCTCGCAGTGGACTCCACGTCGGATCCTGGCGCAACAACGCGGGCGTGACCGCAGTTCCATACAACGTGCTTGCGTAGGGCGTTTGCAACAAGTGCGTCAGATCGGCGATCGCGCGATCCTTCTCGCCGGTTTGCGCTTCGATGCGCGCGCGCTGTTCCTGCCAGGCCGGCCCGGTGGTGGCGTCGAGTGCGGCCGGTTCCAGTTTCATCGCCTTTTCGCCCAAAGCCAACGCTTGGCGCTGGTCGCCGAGGCCCGCGAACACCAGTCCGAGATCGGCGGTGAGACCCGGCTCGCCCGGCGAGATTTGCGACATCGCTTCGAGTTTGCTCTGTGCGGCCAGGTACGCCGCGCGCGCACCGGCCGCGTCTCCGTTCGATTGCCGCGCGAATGCGAGCAGGTAGTAGTAATCGCCGAGATCGCTGCCAAGCGATGCTTCCGGCTGGGCAATCGCATCCTGCAGGGCGCGGATCACCTGCGCGTAGTCGTGCCGGTACAACCACTGCATGACCTGGGTTTTGAACACGGTTGGATCGCCCGGCGCCGGCGGCAGCGGCGCGAGCAATGCCTGCGCCTGATTGAGTTCGGCTTGCGCCTGCATCACCGACGCCTTGCACGCGATCAGCGCCGCGTCGTCCGGCGCGATGGCGAGCGCATGGCGCAGGATCGCCAGCGCATCCGGAAACTCCCGGCGCATCGCATGGATCTGGACGTGCAACAACAGCAAACGGGTGTTGCGTGGATCGGTCACCGATGCCTGATCGATGTTGGCGATCGCGGCACTCCATTGCCCCTGGCGGCTTTCGACATCGGCGAACGCGGCCAGCACCTCGCCGTTGTTGGGTAGGCGTTGCTGCGCTTGGGTCAGTGCGGCGATGGCGTCCTTGTAATTCGCCTCGACCTTGTAGAGATAAGTCGCGCGCGCAAGCCATGCATCGCCGCTGTCGGGCGCAAGCTTGAGCGCGGTATCGGCGGCGTATTTCGCGTCGGTTGTGAGCGTTCCGCTGCGGTCGTAGCGCAATTGATAGATGCGGCTGTCGACCTCCGCCAGCCGCGCCCAAGCCAACGCGAAATCAGGATCGTGCGCGACGGCGACGGCGAAGAAACTCGCCGCCTGCCGATACTGGTCGGCGGTGCTACCCGCACCGAGACCGGAAGCCAGACCGCGCAGATACGCGTCGTAGGCTTCCGCGTTTTGCGTGGGCTTGACCGCGAGCGTCTGCTGTTCGCGCTGGGTGAGCGTGGCGTGCAGCGCCTGCGCGATCTGCTGCGCCACCTCGCCCTCCACGCCGAAGAGATTATCCAGCTTGCGCGTGTAAGCCTGCGCCCACAGATGGTGATCGGTGCGCGCGTCGATCAACTGCACATTGATCAGCACCTCATCGCCGGCCTTCTGCACGCTGCCTTCGACGATGTTCGCCACCGCCAGTTGCCGCGCAATGGTTTTCAGATTGTCGGGATGGCTCTGGTATTTCTCGGTCGACGTGCGTGAAATGACTTTCAGATCGCCGATGTCGGCGAGCTTGGTCAGGATCATGTCCTGCATGCCGTCGGCGAAATACTTGTTGCTGGCTTCCGCGCTCATGTTCTCGAACGGCAGCACGGCGATGGATTTCGGCTCGATCGCGACCGGCCCGGCCATTGTCATCGGCAGCGACAGATCCACGGCAGTTGTTCCCTGCGCGGCAGCCGACGCCCGTGAAACATCGGCAACCGCAAGCGCTGGCGGCTGCGCCGCATAAGGTTGACGATGCCACCACCAGTACCCGGCGCCGATGATCGCGGCGATCAGGCCACCGAGGATACCGATCGTCAGGGTCCCGTGACTTGCGCGCCGTAATACCGGCTGACCTTCAGTTTCGGCACGCACGACGCCTTGCGGCGTGGCATCGAAAGCCCACGCCAGCACCAACACGATCGGAAAGCCCGCCAGCACCAGCAACACCAGCAACCGCACCGACCAGTTGGGAAGCGCGAAAAACGGAAAGACCTGGGTCGCGATCTGTATCAGCAGCCAGCCGATAACGGCGTACCCCGCGGCAGCACGGTATACGTGCCGCCGTTTCAGTTCCCGCAACAGCCCGGTCTTGGCCATGCAGTCGCCCCTGGATCAACATCGAATCGCCAACGCGCGCATTCTGGCACGCGGCGGATGCGGGCGCAGGCCGTAGACGTTTCGCCAACGTCGGGTCGCACGCGTGCCGCGCTGACTCCGCGCGCAGGAGGTCAGGTCAACAGCAGATGCTCCACGGCCGCGCGTTCTTCGCGCAGTTCTTTTTCCGTTGCCTCCATGCACCCGCGCGAGAATTCGTTGACATCGAGCTTCAGCACGATTTCGTATTTGCCGTTCTTGCAGGTCACCGGGTAGCCATAGATCACGCCGGGCGAAATACCGTAGCTGCCGTCCGACGGGATGCCCATCGATACCCAATCGCCTTCGTCTGTGCCCAGCGTCCACGAGCGCATGTGATCGATCGCGGCGTTCGCTGCGGATGCCGCCGACGATGCGCCGCGCGCCTTGATGATCGCCGCGCCGCGCTGCTGCACGGTGGGGATGAAGTCGTCCTGGTACCAATCCTGGCCGACCAGATGGGTCGCAAGTTCGTCCTTGACCGTGGCGTGATGGATGTCCGGATATTGCGTGGACGAATGGTTGCCCCAGATGATCATGCGCTTGACGTCGTTGACGTGCACGCCGGTTTTCTGCGCGAGCTGCGCCATCGCGCGGTTGTGGTCCAGCCGCACCATCGCGGTGAAGCAGCGCGGATCGAGATCCGGCGCATTGGCCTGCGCGATCAGCGCGTTGGTGTTGGCGGGATTGCCGACCACGAGCACTTTCACTTCGCGCTTGGCGTGGTCGTTCAATGTCCTGCCCTGCGGGCCGAAGATCGCGCCGTTGGCTGAGAGCAAATCCTTGCGCTCCATGCCGGCGCCGCGCGGACGCGCGCCGATCAGCAATGCGTAATCGACATCCCTGAACGCGACGTTGGCGTCATCTGTCGCGACAACACCAACAAGCAGCGGGAACGCGCAGTCGTCCAGTTCCATCACCACGCCGTGCAATGCCGGCAGCGCAGGCGTGATCTCGAGCAGATGCAGGATCACCGGCTGATCGCGGCCCAGCATGTCGCCGGCGGCGATCCGGAACAACAAGGCATAGCCGATCTGGCCTGCGGCGCCAGTGACGGCGATGCGGACGGGTGGTTTCATTTTTTGTACCTCGAGTCACGGCGGATTTTGCAGGGTGGGTTAGCCGCGCCGCGGCGTAACCCACCAAAACCATCGGTGGCGGGTTACGCGCCTACGGCGCTAACCCGCCCTACAAAGCATCAGATGAGTTCGGCGAAAAACTCGCGGATACGCTGCAAGCCCGCGGTCAATTGCGCCTGCGGGCAGGTGTAGGAAATGCGCAACGCGCGTGGTTCGCCGAACGCCGACCCTGGCACGGCCGCCACGCCCTTGCTCTCCAGCAGCGCGGCGCAGAAATCGACATCGTTGTCGATGCGTTTGCCAGCGTGCGATTTCCCGAACGCGACGGAAATATCCGGAAACGCATAAAATGCACCCTGCGGACGCGGACACTCGACCCCCGGAATCGAAGTCAATGCATCCAGCACTTCGTCGCGGCGCACGGCAAACTCGGCGCACTTGGCCTTTGTGATGTCCTGCGGCCCGGTCAACGCGGCGACGCCGGCGGCGGTGACGATCTCCGGAATATTGGTGATGTGATTGGAATTGAGCGTGACCACCGCGTTGGCCAGCACTTCCGGCGCGGCGACGAAACCCACACGCCAGCCCGGCATGCCATACGTCTTGGACAGCGAATCCACGACCGCGGTGCGATCGCGCAATTCCGGCTTGATCTGCACGAAGTTGTGGTAACCCACGCCGTCGAACACCATCCGGTTGTAGATGTCGTCGGTGATGATCCATGTATCGGGGTACTTCACCAGCACATCGGCGAGCGCGGTGATTTCCTCGCGCATATAAACCATGCCGGTGGGATTGGATGGATTGTTGAACAGAAAAAGTTTGGGTTTGGACTTCAACGCCGCATCGAGTTGCGCCGGCGTCAACTTGTAATTGCCTTCCGGCGGGCACGGCAGCAGCGTGATCCTCGCGCCGAGGATTTCCGCGATGTCGAGATAGGAGGTCCAATACGGCGTCGGAAAAACGATCTCGTCGCCTTCGTCCAGCAGTGCTTCGCACAGGTTGTACAGCACCTGATTGGCGCCGATGCCGACCGCGAGATTGGCGCGCGTGTAACCGTGCAAACCGTTCTCGTGCAAGTGCGCGAGAAATGCATCGAGCAGATCTTCGCGACCGCGATTGGACCCGTAGGCGCCGGTGTCGTGCTTCAGCGCCTCGCGCACGGCATCGTAGACGTGTTCGCCCGGCAGGAAATTCGGCACGCCGATCGAAAAGTTGACGATGTCGCGACCGGCGGCCTCGAGCTGTTTTGCCTTGTCGGCGATCAACATGATCGCGCTGGGCTTGGCGCGAGCCATGCGGCGGGCCAGCGTGAGCATGCGGCACCTTTGGGCAAAAACGAGAGACGGGGATTTTATCATGCCGCTGCGACGACGAGCAGACTCAACGCGCATCCAGCGTAGCGTTCCACTGCGCGACGGGGGCGGCCTGCGATTGCAGCAACGCTGTGGCATCGCCATCGATGGTCAGCTTCTCGATCTTGTCGCCGGCGCGGATTGTATCGACCACTTTCTGATCGTCCGCAGCGATCACTTCACCGAACACGGTGTGTTTGCCGTCCAGCCACGGCGTCGGCACGTGGGTGATGAAAAACTGGCTGCCGTTGGTGCCGGGGCCGGCATTGGCCATCGACAGCATGCCGGGCTTGTCGTGTTTCAGATCGGCGCGGCATTCGTCCTCGAACTTGTAACCGGGACCACCGCGGCCGGAGCCTTCCGGACAACCGCCCTGGACCATGAAATCCGGGATCACGCGATGAAAACTCAACCCATCGTAATAACCGCGCTGCGCCAGATTGACGAAATTGGCAACCGTCAGCGGCGCCTTGTCGGCGAACAAGCGCAAGCTGATCGGGCCGCGCGTGGTGGCGAAGGCGGCGGTCAAGGCGTCGGACATGGCGAATTTCCTGGAGGTTAGGCAAACCGTTAGCTTAACATCGCGGCGTTTTTGTGAGCGGGACGGCGTTCGGGCAGGTATAATCGCGTCATTCGGCGGCTGATCTCAATGTCGCCTTTCCTTTTCCCTGTTCGTGGCCGGCGTTACCGCGGCCGCCTTATGTGTGCCCTCATGTCGCTCCAGAATCTTCGCAACATCGCCATCGTCGCCCACGTCGATCACGGCAAGACCACGCTGGTCGATTGCCTGTTGAAGCAATCGGGCACCTTCAGCGAACGCACCGTCACCACCGAACGGATGATGGACAGCAACGACCTGGAGAAGGAGCGCGGCATCACGATCCTGGCCAAGAACACCGCGATCCGCTGGAAATCCAGCGATGGGCAGGAATACCGCGTGAACATCGTCGACACGCCGGGCCACGCCGATTTCGGCGGCGAGGTCGAGCGCGTGCTGTCGATGGTCGATTCGGTGCTGATCCTGGTCGATGCGATGGATGGCCCGATGCCGCAGACGCGCTTCGTGACGCAGAAGGCGTTCGCGATGGGTTTCAAGCCGATCGTGGTGGTCAACAAGGTCGACCGCCCCGGCGCGCGACCGGATTGGGTGGTCAATCAGACCTTCGACTTGTTCGATCGGCTCGGCGCCAGCGAAGCACAACTGGATTTCCCGGTCGTGTACACCTCGGCGTTGCAGGGCTATGCGGGCCTTACTTCCGACGTGCGCAGCGGCGACATGACGCCGCTGTTCGAGGCGATCGTGCAGCACGTGCCGCCGCCGGCGGTCGATCCGGATGGTCCGTTCCAGATGCGCGTGTCGGCGCTCGATTACAACAACTACGTCGGCATTATCGGCGTGGGCCGCATACAGCGCGGCCGCGTGCGCACCAATCAATCGGTGGTGGTGATCGATCGCGAAGGCGCCAAACGCAACGCCCGCGTGCTGCAGGTGCTCGGATTCCTCGGGCTCGAACGCCGCGAAGTACCGGAAGCACAGGCCGGCGACATCATCGCGGTGTCGGGCGTGGAAGATTTGGGCATTTCCGACACCATCTGCGATCCATCGACGCCGGAAGCGCTACCCGCGCTGACCGTGGACGAACCCACCATTAGCATGACCTTCCAGGTCAACAACTCGCCGTTCGCCGGGCACAAGGCCAACAGCGGCGGCAAGTTTCTGACCTCACGGCAAATCCGCGAACGCCTGATGCGCGAGACGCTGCACAACGTCGCCTTGAAAGTCGAGGAAACCGAAGACCCGGACAAGTTCAAGGTGTCCGGGCGCGGCGAATTGCATCTCTCCATCCTGATCGAGACCATGCGCCGTGAAGGTTACGAACTCGCGGTGTCGCGCCCGGAAGTGATCGTGCGAAATTCCGTCTGGAAGCCGATCAGTCCGCGCGCGGGAATCATGTACTCCAGACGCACACGGCCCTTGCCGTCAGG
>JBDTAJ010000039.1:0-7046 GCA_039924705.1 Rhodanobacteraceae bacterium | reverse complement strand
ACATCGCCATCCACGCGGATCATCGGCGGCAGGCCGGCGGACAGGTGCAGGTCGGAGGCCTTATTCTTGACCGAAAAGGCCAGCAGTTCGGCGATATCCATGTGTCGTTCCCCTGAAAGATTCTCCGCGCCAGGCGCGGCCCCGGTGGCCGAGTATACGCTCGCGGACCCGCTGCGGAAGCGGGCTGCCGCATGAATCCTGCCGACGCCCTGATAGCGATCCACGCGCGGATCGACGGCGCCGCGCAGAATCGCGCGGTGGCGCTGGTCGCGGCATCCAAGGCGCAGCCGGTCGCGGCAATCCGGGCGCTGGCCGCCGTCGGGCAGCGCGCGTTCGGGGAAAACTACGTGCAGGAGGCGCTGGCCAAGCAGCGCGGACTTGCGGAATTGAATCCGGCCGATTTGGCGCTGGAGTGGCACATGATCGGGCCGCTGCAATCCAACAAGTGTGGCGAGGTCGCCAGGCATTTCGACTGGCTGCAAAGCCTGGATCGCGAAAAGCTGATCGATCCGCTCGACCACGCCCGGCCATCCGACATGTCACCGTTGAACGTGCTGATCGAGGTCAATCTGGACGACGAGGCTGGCAAATCCGGCTGCACACCGGGTGCTTTGTCAGCGCTGGCCACGCGGGTCGCGGCGGCACGGCGGCTGCACCTGCGTGGCTTGATGGCGATCCCAGCACCGACGCCAGACCGGAACGCAAGACGCGCGGCGTTTGCGCGATTGCGCGCGCTGTTCGATACGCTGCGCACGGAACATCCGCATTGCGACACCCTGTCGATGGGCATGTCGGACGATTTCGAACTGGCCATCGAAGAAGGCGCAACGATGGTGCGGATCGGGACGGCGTTGTTTGGGTCAAGAGCAGTAAATAGGAAATTGGAAGTGGGAAGCCGTAACTGAAAATCGTCGCGAGTTCCATCGCGATTGCTATGCTCGCCGCTACAAAAATAGGCAACTACGCGCCATGCCCACTTCCCACTCCCCACTTCTCACTCCCGGCTCCATCGCCTTTATCGGCGGCGGCAATATGGCGCGCAGTCTGATCGGCGCGCTGCTCAAACACGGTGCCGACGCGGCGACAATCGCGGTGGCCGAGCCGCGCGCGGACGCGCGCGATGATCTGGCGCGCGAGTTCGGCGTGCGCACATTTTCCGACAATGTCGATGCGGTGTCTGGCACGGGCTGCGTGGTGTTGGCGGTCAAGCCGCAGGTGATGCGGGGGGTGTGCGCCGGGCTCGCGGAACCCTTGCGGCAATCGCGGCCGCTGCTGATCTCGATCGCCGCCGGCATCCGGATCGAGCAATTGGAACATTGGCTCGGCGCGCATCTGGCGATCGTGCGCTGCATGCCCAACATCCCGGCGCTGATCGGGGCGGGTGCCGCCGGGTTATGCGCCAATACGCGTGTGGGCGCCGCGCAACGCGCGCTAGCCGAGCGTGTGCTCAATGCCGCGGGTATCGCGTGCTGGATCGACGACGAAGCGCAGATGGATACGGTGACTGCATTGTCCGCGTCCGGGCCGGCGTATTTCTTTTTGCTGGTCGAGGCGATGGAGGACGCGGCAGTGGACTTGGGACTGCCGCGCGAAGCCGCGCGGGCATTGGCGGCGCAGACGTGTTTCGGCGCCGGGCGAATGCTCGCCGAGGGCAACGAAACCGCCGCGCAACTGCGCGCGCGCGTGACCTCGCCGCAAGGCACCACGCAGGCCGCGCTGGAGGTCTTCGCTGCGGGCGGATTCCGCGCGCTGGTGGAACGCGCTATGGCCGCGGCAGCACGGCGCGGCGGGGAGTTGTCGACGGCGCTGGACAGATGAGGAAGATTCCAAGCCGACCTGTTCAGCCACACGCAAAAATGCGACCCTGCCTGCCATGAGCTATTTCGCCAACGCCGCCGCCTTGCTGATCCAGATCTGTTTCGGCGCGATCGTCGCGCTGCTGTTGCTGCGCCTGCTGGCCGAAGCCGTGCGCGCGGATTTCTACAATCCGATCTGCCAGTTCCTTTACCGTACCACCAATCCGGTGCTGACGCCGCTGCGTCGAGTGATCCCGACCGTGCGTCGGATCAACCTCGCTGCGCTGCTGCTGGCGTGGATCGCCGAAGTGGTGAAGAACGCGCTGCTGTACGCGATGATCGGTTTGCATGCGTCGTTCCCGGGCTTGCTGCTGCTCGGCTTCGCCGATCTGCTGGATTTCCTCGCGGTGCTGTATCTGCTGATGATCTTCGCGTGGGCATTATTGAGTTTCGTCAGCCTGGACGCGCGCCACCCGCTGATCCCGTTGCTGGGGCGATTTGTGGAACCGGCGCTGCGGCCGTTGCGTCGCGTGCTGCCCGCGCCCGGCGGACTCGATCTCTCGCCCGCGCTGGCGATCCTGCTGCTCCTGCTTGTGCGGTTATTGATCGTCGCGCCACTGCTTGACCTTGGGCGCACCCTGGCTCTGTGACGCCGTGACCGGCGCTCGGGAGTATGATTCCGGCAAATTGAACGCGGAGGACGTTCGATGAAAGCCTCCCTGCGCATCGCCTTCGCCAGCGCCGCGCTTGTCGCGTTGACGACGCTGCCGCGCGCCGCCGCGGCCGGACAGAGCCAGCGCTACGGTCGCTACGTCGTCTATTACAGCGCGATCTCCACCGATCTGCTCACGCCGGAGGTTGCGAACGCCTATGGTTATCAGCGCTCCAGCCACAAGGGCTTGGTCAACATCGCGATCAAGCGCGACGCCGGCAACGGGATCGAGCATGCCATCGCCGGAAGAGTCGGCGGCAGCGCGGTCAATCTCTCCGGCCAGCGCGTGCCGGTGGATTTCCAGGAGGTCAAGGAAGACGATGCGATCTACTACCTCGGCACATTTCCGATCAGCGGCAGCGACACGGTGCGTTTCGATCTGACCATCGCACCGAGCGGCGACACGCCGCACAAACTGGTTTTCAGCCGAGATTACGTTACCGACTGACGCACGCCGCGATCGCGGCGTGCAGCGCATCCAACCCGTCGAACAGCGCGGCAGGACCGGGTTGCAGGATGATCGGCGATTTGATTTCGCGCAGTTGCTGATCGCGCACTGCGGGGATTGAACTCCAACCGGGGCGCGTGGCCATCCTTTCCGGGCGGAATTTCTTGCCGCACCACGAGGCCATGATGAGGTCGGGCGCGCGGCGAATCACTTCGTTTGCGTCGGCAACGATGCGATATTTGGCCAGCGGTTGTTCCGCGAGTTCCGGAAACACATCGTCGCCGCCCGCGATGCGGATCAGTTCCGCCACCCAGCGGATGCCGGAGATCATCGGCTCATCCCACTCCTCGAAATACACGCGCGGGCGGCGTGGCAATTTCGCGGCAGCCTCGCGTATTGCCTCCAGATGCGCTTCGGCGCGACCCGCGCAGGTTTCCGCCTTGTCCGCAGCGCCAACCAACGCGCCGAGACGACGGATGTAATCGAGAATGCCGGCGACCGAACGGTGATTGCTGATCCACACCTCGACGCCCGCGGCAATCAATTCGCGCGCGATGTCGGCCTGGATATCGGAAAACCCGATCACGAAATCCGGTTGCAATTTCAGGATTTCGCCGATCCTGGCGCTGGTGAACGCGGAAACTCTCGGCTTCTCCTTGCGCGCGCGCGGCGGTCGCACCGTGAAGCCGCTGATGCCGACGATACGATCCTGCTCGCCGAGCGCGTACAGGACTTCGGTGGGTTCTTCGGTCAGGCAGACGATGCGTTGCGGACCACGCATCGCATCAGTGCCCAATCACGGTGACCGTCAACTTGCGCTGATGCGGCTGCGTGCGATGTTCCCACAGGTATACGCCTTGCCAGGTGCCGAGCGCAAGCTTGCCGCCGTGGACCGGAACCGACACGCTGACGCCGGTCAGGATCGAGCGGACATGCGCGGGCATGTCGTCCGCGCCCTCGGCGTCGTGCTGGAACAATGGATCGCCCTCGGGGACCAGGCGCGCGAAAAAGCGTTCCAAATCCGCGCGAACTTCCGGATCGGCGTTCTCGCCCAGCAGCAGCGAACAACTGGTGTGGTGCACGAACACTTGTGCAAGACCCGAGTGAATGCCGCTGACGGAAAGCACTTCGCGCACCTGCTCGCCGATGTCGGTGAAGCCGCGGCCACGCGTGTGCACGGTGAAACCCGATGCGGACACGCGCGCGGTCGGCTGAGCTTGGCTCATGGATACAACAACCGCTTCGTCCACTCGCCGTCGAGCAGTTCCCAGCACACGCGTTCGTTGAGCCGATGCTCGTGGCCATACCAGAACTCGACCATGTCGGGCACCACACGATAACCGCCCCATTGCGGCGGTCGCGGCACCTCGCGGCCTTCGAATTCGCGCATCCGGCGCGCCACGCGTTCTTCCAGCGTGGCGCGATCCGGCAGCGTCTGCGATTGACGCGACGCCCACGCGCCGATCTGGCTCAGGCGCGCGCGCGAGGCAAAATATTCGTCGGATTCCTGCGCGGATATTTTCTCCGCACGGCCTTCGATGCGCACCTGCGCCGGAGGCTGTACTTGCTTCCAGAGCAAGGTCAACGCGACTTGGCTGTGCACCTCGATCTGTCGGCCTTTGTCGCTGTCGTAATGCGTGAAAAAATACAGACCGCGTTCGTCGATGCTTTTCAGCAACACCATCCGCGACGACACCCGGCCATCATCGCCAAGCGTGGCAACAGACATCGCGGTGGGTTCGGGATCGCTGCTGCGTTTCGCCGCGTCCAGCAGGCTCTGGAATCGGCGGAGGATCGCCTGGTTCAACATGCTCGTAGCAAGCTCACGCAGGTTCCAGCCGATAGCCATGCTGGTAGATCGCCGTCAATCGCAAGCCATGCTCGCCGGACAGTTGCAGCTTCTTGCGCAGGCGGCTGACGTGGGTATCAACGGTGCGGGTGCTGACGCTCGGCCCCAGGTTCCAGATGTTTTCCAGCAGCGCGTCGCGGCTGACGATGCGGCCCTGACGGCGAAACAGATAACAAGCCAGTTCGTATTCGCGCTGTGTCAAGTCGACTTCCTCGCCATCGATACTGATGCGTCGCCGTTCGCCGTCGATCGCATACGGCGGCACCAGCAGCGAAGTGTGCGCGTCGTTTTCAGGACCGCCACGGCGGCGCAACACCGCGCGCACGCGCGCCAGAAGTTCGGCTTGCTTGGGCGGCTTGACCACGTAATCGTCGGCGCCCGCCTGCAAGCCCTCCACGATATCGCCTTCCTCGCTGCGAGCGGTCAGGAACACCACCGGTAGATCGGCGTTGGGCGAATGCCGGATCCATTCCAGCACTTCCAAACCGGTCGCATCCGGCAGGTTCCAATCCAGCAGCAGCAGATCGACCGCTTCGCTGCCGAGATGCTTGCGGAACTCGCTCGCGCTTCCGAACACCGCGCAGCGGTAACCGGCCGATTCCAGCCACAGCCGCACTAGCGCGATCTGCTCGGGATCGTCCTCCAGACAGCCGATCGTCCACTCGCGTCCGCTCATGTCGCGTCGCGAATCAGTCAACGACGAAGTTTATACGCATGTTGACGCGCCATTCTTTTATGGTGCCATCGTCTTTGGTCGAGGCCTTGATTTCGTTGACCCAGACGCCCTTGATGTTCTTGACCGTGGTTGCGGCCCTGCTCAATCCATGCCTAATCGCTTCCTCGATGCTGGTCGCGGACGATGCATTCAATTCGATCACCTTGGTGACAGACATATCGCTCTCCTGTTTGCGTGCCCCGCGCGCCGCCATGGCGCCGATGGGATCATGCTAGCAAACACCGGACGCCTTGAAGCTGCCGTGAACCGTGCCGAGCGGCCGCCACGCTGGCATGATTGGGTAGGGTTTTTCATCATCCCTGATGGAGAAGCGGCCGAAAACCGCCATCCATGGCCAAGGGCTCCGTGACCGCACTCTTCAACAACAGTTCGACTTCCCCTTACGATCAGTGGCATGAACATTCTGGCTGCGACCACGTGAATCCATCGCATAACCTTTTCCTGATCGGCCCGATGGGCGCCGGCAAAACCACCCTCGGCAAATGGCTGGCCGCGCATTATGGCCTGCCGTTCGTCGACCTGGATGCCCAGATCGAGGCTCGCACCGGAGCGGGCGTGCCGCTGATCTTCGACATCGAAGGCGAACCGGGTTTTCGCCGGCGCGAGACCGCGCTGCTGGGCGAAAGCAGCGCGCGCGAAGGCGTGGTGCTGGCTACCGGCGGCGGCGCGGTGCTCGATCTCGTCAATCGCGAACTGTTGCGCGCGCGCGGTTTCGTGGTGTGGTTACGGATCGACGTCGAACAGCAATTGCAGCGGCTCACGCGCGATCGCCAGCGCCCATTGCTGCAAACCGCGGATCGCCGTGAACGCCTTGAAGCGATGGCGCGTCTGCGCGACCCGCTGTATCGCGAGATCGCCGATCTGATCGTGCCTGCGGCAATGCATGCGCCGGCGCGAGCGGGCGAGCAACTCGCCGTATTGCTGGATGTGCAATGGTCGCGGCCACCGCGAACGGCACTCGTATGAGCGCGATCACCGAAATAGAAGTAGGGTTGCATGATCGCCGCTATCCGATCCGGCTGGGCGCGGGTCTGCTTTCCGATACAGCACAATGGAACGCTGCAATTCGTGGGCGTCACGCGCTGATTGTCAGCGATGAGAACGTTGCGCCGCTGTATGCGCAGGGCGTGTTGTATATGCTCGGCTCAAACGATCCGCCTTTGCGCACATCGCTGCTCGTCCTGCGCGTGGGCGAATCGCATAAGACGCTGGAATCCGTCGCGCGCATTTTCGATGCATTGGCCGCGCTCGGCGCCACCCGCGACGCCTGCATCGTCGCGCTCGGCGGCGGCGTGGTCGGCGATATCGCCGGGTTCGCCGCGGCCTGCTGGATGCGCGGCATCGATTTCATCCAGGTGCCGACCACCCTGCTGGCGATGGTGGACTCTTCCGTCGGCGGCAAGACCGGCGTCGATCATGCCGCCGGCAAAAACCTGATCGGCGCGTTCCACCAGCCGCGAGCGGTGGTCGCGGATCTGGATACGCTGGCGACCTTGCCGCCGCGC
>JBDTAJ010000038.1:0-7718 GCA_039924705.1 Rhodanobacteraceae bacterium | reverse complement strand
TTGCGCGCGGCGGGCGCGGTGCTGATCGGCAAAACCAATCTCGACGAGGGCGCGTTGGGCGCGGTCACTTATAATCCGCATTTCGGCGCGACGCGCAATCCGCATCGGCACGGCTACAGCGCGGGCGGTTCGTCCGGCGGTTCGGCCGCGGCGGTCGCGGCGGGGCTGGCGAGTGCGGCGCTGGGTTCCGATACGTTGGGATCGGTGCGCATCCCGGCAAGCTACTGTGGCGTGTGCGCGTTGAAACCCACCCACGGCGAAATTTCCGCGCGCGGCCTCGTGCCCGCCGCGCGGCGGCTGGATGCGGTCGGCATTCTCGCGCGCGAAGTCGGCGATCTGGCCGTGCTGTTGCATGTGCTGGCCGGCTACGACGCCGACGATCCACGCTCGCGCCGCCGCCGTGTCGCGCTCTCCCCGCCGGACTGGGAACCGGGCGCGCTGCGCTGCGGCGGGTTGCCCGATCTCGCCACGGTCAGCGTGCAGCCCGAGGTCGTTGCGGTCTTCGAGCAAGCACTCGCCAAACTCGAACACGAACTTGGCGAGCAACGCGCGCTGGATTTTTCCGACTGGCCGTGGCCGAGGGTGCGTCGCGCGGGGCTGTTGCTGATGGAAGCCGAGATGCGGCAGACCTTCGCCGAGGATCTCGATGCGGCATCTCCGATGTTTCGTGCGATGCTCGATTACGCCGCGCGCAAGTCCGCGAGCGATTACGTGGTGGCCGACCGCACCATCGATTTCGCGGTGCTGAAGGCGCGCCGCGTGTTCGCGCAGGTCGACGTGCTGGTGACGCCGACCACGCCGCAAGGCGCGTTCCCACTGGACGCCCAGGTTCCGGATTCGCAAGCCGAGCTCACCGCGTTTGCGAGTCTTTCCGGCTGTCCGGCCGTCAGCATCCCGATGGGCACGCTGCCCGATGGATTGCCGATCGGAATGCAATTCATCGGCGCGCCCGGTTCCGATCTGCGGCTGCTGGAGCTGGCGGAAGTCTGCGCATCGGCGCTGGATGCCGCGCCGAGTTTTCCTTGCGATCATCCTTGATCGCTAAGTTCAAACAGCGGCCATCCTTGGCCGCACTCTAATGAAAATCGCGTTGCGCTGGAAATGGATCGAGCTTGCGGATGCCGACGTGCGTCTGGTGCGCGGCTGGTTGCCGCGCGCGGCGACCGATCAGTTGTTCGCCCAATTGCACGAAGAAATCTTTTGGGAGCGGCATCGCCTGAAATGGTTCGGCCGCGAGATCGACGCACCGCGGTTGTCGTGCTGGATCGGCGACGCGAACGCGATCTACAAATATTCGGGCACGCGTTTCTCGCCGAGGCCGTGGACGAGCACGCTTTCGGCGCTGCAAGAGCGGGTATCGAATGCGTGCGGCGCGGATTTCAACAGCGTACTGGCCAATCTCTATCGCGACGGCCAGGACGCGATGGGCTGGCACAGCGACGACGAGCCGGAACTGGATTCGACGCCGGTCATCGCCTCATTGAGTCTGGGTGCGACGCGGCGGTTCCGCCTGCGCGACAAGCGCGATCCGTCGAACACGCGGGTTCTGGAACTGGGCCACGGCGACCTGCTGCGGATGGCGGGCGCCACGCAGCGGCACTACAAACACGACCTGCCGCGCACCCGCAAAGCCGTCGGCGCGCGGATCAATCTGACGTTCCGCGCGATTGCGCCGCGGGCGTCTGCGTCTGCCAATCGCGCTGCGCCTCGCTGAGCGTCCACGCGACCACTTGCGCATCCAATTGATCGCAGGCTGCGCCGAACGCCTGCACCACTTGCGGCACCGCGACGCCAGTCGGATTCTGTGTGACCTCGAAACTGTGTGCGGCGAATATCCGGCGCGAACCGCCGCGGCGCAGTTGCGCGTCGTAGCGCAACACGACCACCGGTGCGCCGTTGCGGTATTCGGACTGGAACGCGCGCAGATCGCCACCGAGCACGTAATCGCTGTGCAACGAATCTTCCTCGCTGGTCACCGCCGGCAGACGATGGCTGGCGAGGAAGGCATCGACCAATCGTTGGCGCAGCAACACCGGCGCGTTGTCGCTCCAGCGCGCGCCTTTGTACAGCGTGATGCGGCCCGGCTCGGGCATCACCACGATGCCGGCGTTGTCGAGCATGCCGGTGGCTTCCGGCGTATCCACGCGCAATTGCCAAGGTAACGGTTGCGCATTGGCATCGCTGTTTTGCGAAGCCGCTGTCGACTGCGGGAGTACGTAAATACTCGGGCTTTCGTTGGGCGGCAGGATGCCGCAGCCCGCCATCGCGAGAACCATCAGCAAACCGATCTGTGCCCTCGCTACAACCGGTTTTTTTGTGCTCCCTTTGGCAAAGGGGGCGATCGCGCGTGCAGCGCGTGATGGGGGTAGTGGGATCAGATTTCCCGAAGCCGAGGACTTGTCGGAGCGATGCGAAGTCATTTTTGAGACTTCCCCGGATCAAATGCCTGCGGCTTGTCGCGGCCCAGGAGGAAACCCGCCGGATTGCCCTGCAGCTTGTCGGTCAATGCGCGCACGTCGTGCAGCGTGCTGCGCAGTTCGCGCAAGGCGGGACCAAGTTCCGCCACGCCCTGCAGGCCCGATTGCAGCGAGCCGCGGTTCTCGTCCATCAGTTTGTCCAACGTCTGCGAGGCGCGTTGCAAGGACGCCATCGCCGCGCGCGCGCTGTCCAGCGTGGCCTTGCCCTGATCGTTGACCAGCGCGTTGGTGTTGTGCAGGGTGTCATTCAATTCCTTGGCCGCCGCGGTCGCCTGTTGCAACAGGCTGCGAATGTCGCCGCGCTCGTCGGCTAACGCGGCGGTGGTCTGATCCAGATGATCCAGCGTACGGTTGATCCGATTGATGTTGTCCTGCGACACGATCTGGCCGACGCGGTCGAGGATGCCATTGAGCGAAGTCACGATGTCTTCGCCCGAGGACAGCAGCTTGCCCAGCGCCGAATATTCGGCGGGAATGACCGGCACCGGATTGTCGGTTGTCGGCAGCAATGGCGCGCTGTCGGGCTTGCCGCCCGTCAACTGGATATAGGCCACGCCGGTCAGGCCCAGGAGGCCCAGTTTGGCGCGCGTGTCCATTTTCACCGGCGTGTCGGCGCCAATGCGGATACGCGCCAGCACCTTGCGCGGGTCGCGCCGATCGAGTTTCAGATCGCTGACTTCGCCGACCTGGATGCCGTTGTATTGCACCTGGCCGCCCTTGGAGAGCCCCGTCACCGATTCGGTGAACACGATGTCGTAGTAGTGGTACTGCTTGCTGACGCTGGTCTTGGCCAGCCACAGCGCGAACAGCACGGCGGCCGCGATCACGATGAGCGTGAACGCGCCGATCAATACGTGGTGGGCTCGGGTTTCCATTCTCGCTTCCTATGCTATCCGCTCGTCGCATCCGCGTGCGCGGTTTCGGCGGCGCGTCCGCGCGGCCCCTGGAAATAATCGTGTACCCATGGATCGTCGAAATGCTCCACTTTTTCCAGTGTATCGACCACGATTACGCGCTGGTGCGCCAGCACCGCGACGCGGTCGCAGATGGTGTGCAGCGAATCCAGATCGTGGGTGTTCATCAATACGGTGAGTCCCAGCGCATCATGCAGGGTGCGGATCAAGGTATCGAACGAAGCCGCGGCGATCGGATCGAGGCCGGAGGTCGGTTCGTCCAAGAACAGGATTTCCGGATCCAGCGCCAGCGCCCGCGCCAATGCGGCGCGCTTGCGCATGCCACCCGACAATTCGGACGGATATTTGTGCCGCACGTCCGCGGGTAGATCGGCCAGCGCGACCTTCAGCGCCGCCACGCGCTGCGCGTCGCGGAATGACAATTTCGTGTGTTCGAGCAATGGTACGCGCACGTTTTCCGTGACGGTCAGCGAGGAAAACAGCGCGCCATCCTGAAACAGCACGCCGAAGCGCTGCTCAATCGCCACGCGATCCTTTTCGTCCAGCGCGTGCAGATCCTTGCCGAACACCCGGATCGTGCCGGCGTCGGGGCGGCGCAGGCCGAGGATTGCGCGCATCAGCACCGACTTGCCGGTACCGGAACCGCCGACGATGCCGAGGATTTCGCCGCGATAAACGTCAAGATCGAGATTCTCGTGCACCACTTGGTCGCCGAACTGCGAACGCAGCCCGCGCACCTCGATCACCACCTCGCGATCGTCCGCGCGTTTATTGATGGCGGCGTTCACCAGCCCATCTCCCGGAAGAACAGCGCGGCCAGCGCGTCAACCAGGATGACCATGAAGATCGATTGCACCACGCTCGAAGTCGTGCGTTGGCCGACCGATTCCGCGCTGCCCTCCACCTTGAAACCCTCCAGACACCCGATCACCGCGATCAGGAACGCGAACACCGGCGCCTTGACCATGCCTACCCAGAAATGCCGCATCCCGATATCGGACTGTAACGTGGTCAGGAACATGGTCGGTGAAATACCGAGCGAGCCCCAACACACCAGCCCGCCGCCGATCAGACCGGCCATCATCGCCAGGAAGGTCAGCATCGGCATCACCGCGATCAGCGCCAGTACGCGCGGCAGCACCAGCAGTTCGACCGGGTCGAGCCCCATCGTGCGCATCGCGTCGATTTCCTCGCCGACTTTCGTCGACCCGATTTGCGCGGTGAACGCGCTGGCGGTGCGGCCGGCCAGCAGGATCGCGGTCAGCAGCACGCCGAATTCGCGCAGGAACGAGTACGCCACCAGATCGACCGTGAACACGGTGGCGCCGTATTGACGCAACGCACTGGCACCCAGGAAAGCGATCACCGCGCCGATCAGGAACGACAGCAACACCACGATCGGCACGGCATCCAGACCCGTCTGCTCCATGTGGTAGATGAGAGAGGTCATGCGCCAACGTTTGGGCACGAACACAGTGCGGGCGAAAGTTTCCAGGGTCAGCCCGACAAACCCGAGCAGGGTTTTTGCGTTGCTCCAGATGATTTCGACCGCCCCGCCGATGCGGTCCAGCAGGTCGATGAAACCGAAATTGCGTTTGGGCGGCGCCGGAGACGCGAAGATTTCCGCGACCGCTTCGCTCACGGTGTCGAGCAGGGCGCGCAACTCGCGCGGGACGTCGCGATCGTGCTCAGCCAGCCATTGCAGGGATTGGGGTCCGAGCGCCACCGCGATCAAACCTGCTCCCGCGGTGTCGATACGCCCGATATCGTTGAAATCCACGTCCGGGCGCTCCGGCAAATCCGGTTTGATCGCGTCCAGCTTGGCCTCGAGTTCAGCGAAATGCGCCAGGGTCCAGTCGCCGCTGAAGCGCAGCACCGCCGCGCCCGCGTCGCCTTGCACCCATTCCGCGACGCCCGCTTTTGACTCGCCCTGTTCCATGGGCGCAAAAGTACCAGCTTCCGACGTCGACGGCGCGCATTTACGCGGCGTGCTTGGAGCATCGCGCCGGTGCGGCGATAATAGGGTGTTACCCATCGATCCCACGAACCATGTCCAGGCAAACCATCTTGAACGCGACCCACCGCGCCGCCGGCGCGAAGATGGTGGACTTCGGCGGTTGGGACATGCCGCTCCATTACGGTTCGCAGATCGAGGAACACCACGCGGTGCGCCGCGACGCAGGTATGTTCGATGTCTCGCACATGACCGTGGTCGATTTGCACGGCGCGCGGACACGTGAATTCCTGCGGCATCTCCTGGCCAACAGCGTCGACAAATTGAAAACGCCCGGCAAGGCGTTGTACTCGTGCATGTTGAACGAGTGCGGCGGCGTGATCGATGATCTCATCGTGTATTTTCTCGCCGGGGATTTTTTCCGGTTGGTCGTCAACGCAGCGACGCGCGACAAGGATCTGGCGTGGATCGAAAAACAGGCCCACGCATTCGGGATCGATGTCAAAGAGCGTGCGGAGCTGGCGATGATCGCGGTGCAGGGTCCGAATGCACGCGGCAAGGCGCTGTCAATGCTGTCCGGGGAATCGCGCGCCCACGTGGAAAGCTTAAGCAAGTTCGCCGCGTGCGAGGCGCAAGGTCCAGACGGCATGGCGTTGTTCGTGGCGCGCACCGGCTACACCGGCGAGGACGGTTTCGAGATCATCGTGCCCGAATCGCACGCGGTTGCATTGTGGAAAGCGCTGGTCGCGGTCGGCGTCGCGCCGGCGGGACTCGGCGCGCGCGACACCTTGCGGCTGGAAGCCGGCATGAACCTGTACGGTCAGGACATGGATGAGTCGGTCACGCCGTGGGAGGCCGGGCTGGCGTGGACGGTGTCGTTGGACAAGGATCGCGACTTTATCGGGCGCACCGCGCTGGAAAAACAAAGAGCCGGCGGCGTGCCGCGCGAACTGGTCGGCGTGGTGCTAGACGACAGGGGCGTGCTGCGTCACGGTCAGCGCGTGTTGTCCGTGCAAGGCGACGGCGAAATCCTGTCGGGGATCTTCTCGCCCAGCTTGGGTAAATCCATCGCGTTCGCGCGGGTGCCGGCAGGTGCGCGGGAAGACCTGCGCGCGGACATCCGCGGCCGCGAGTTGCCGCTGCGGGTGGTGAAGTATCCGTTTGTCAGGGATGGCAAACCGCGCGAAGAAATTTGATCGTTGCACATCGGGTGGGTTGCGATTCGATTGCCCCTCACCCAGCCCTCTCCCAGCTGGAGGAGGCGACAAGCGCGCAGAGCTTGGCGGGTGAGGGAGAGATTGGTATCGGTTCAATTTTGGCGATGCTTATTCGCGCTCGGTGTTTCATCGCCGCGCGTTGCGGCTAGAATCGGCCTCTCGTTGAACCCCGCACAGGATCGGACCATGAGCGAGATACCCGGCGACCTGAAGTTCCTGAAGTCCCACGAGTGGGCGCGCGTGGAGGACGCCGATCAGGTACGCATCGGCATTTCCGACCACGCGCAGGGCCAACTCGGCGATCTGGTCTATGTCGAGCTGCCCAATGTCGGCGATCGCGTCGAGGCTGGCAACTCCTGCGCGGTGGTCGAATCGGTCAAGGCCGCCTCCGACGTCTATGCGCCGGTCAGTGGCGAGGTGGTCGCCGTCAACGACATGCTTGCGGACAAGCCCGAGACCATCAACGAGGATGCCTACGGCGATGGCTGGCTGTTCTTGATCAAGCCCGGCACAGAGCTGAAGGACGAACTCGCCGAGTTGCTCGATCCTGACGATTACGCCGAGTTGATCGAGAGCGACGAGGACTGATCGCCGGCAATCGGCGATCGATGCAAGCTTTTCGCGCACCGATCGCGCGAAAAATCGCGCAGTGCAATTTTTTTCCACTCGCGATAGCGCCGCTGAAATCACGCACAAGAATCCGTCGAACTGTTGTCCGCGACGATGACTTTTCGACAACGCGCTGACCTCCGCGGACGCCTGCGGCAACATCGAATCGGATTCCGCAACGGCGTTTATCCGCCGCGAGGGCAAAAAAGATTCGGCTTGGTTTCCCCGCTGTTCAGTCGAGATTGCCGCGCCTCGCGCAGTGAAGCGCCGCGCGCGCGCGGGGGTTGCGCAATCCGTGCGGCGATAAGCACCATGCTTCTCGCCATGCGCGCGAAAGCAATGCACGGCGCGGCTTACGGGCGATGTCGGCGATCCTGCCGTGCATTTTATATGGACATCCATACGTCCAGACGAACGCGCGCGCAGGGTCATGCAACGGCCAACGCGGTGTTCTTCGCGCTGTCCCGAACCGCACGCAAGGGCTTCATCCGCCACAAAAAATCGATTGACAGCACGTTTGGACAGGAATAGTTTTTGCGCCCGACGA
>JBDTAJ010000037.1:0-8961 GCA_039924705.1 Rhodanobacteraceae bacterium | reverse complement strand
CCGCATCGTCGCGACGCTCGGCGGCGCGCTCCAGCGTCAACGCGGCGAAGGTGTTGCGGCGCGAGGTTTCGGCGGAACTCACGGCACGGTCCAAAAACTTGCAGTGTGCAACAGCGCACGGGGCAGAGAAAGTGCGACGGCCTTAGACCGTAAACGAACTGCCGCACCCGCAAGTGGTTTTCGCGTTAGGATTGCGGATCACGAACTGCGCGCCGGACAGCGTTTCCGAATAATCGATCTCCGCGCCTGCCAGGTATTGCAAGCTCAGCGGGTCGACCAGCAGAGTGACGCCGCCCTTCTCCAGCGCCAGATCGTCCTCGGCGCGGTTTTCATCGAAACTGAAACCGTACTGGAACCCGGAGCAGCCGCCACCCTGGATGTATACCCGCAGCGCGAGTTGCGGATTGCCTTCCTCGACGATCAGCTCGCGAACCTTGTTCGCGGCCGCATCGCTGAACAATAACGGCGCGTCTGGATGGCTGCGGTAATCGGGGGTTTCGGACATTGGGTGCGACTCTGATGGCGTAACAAGGATGGGGGTACAACGAGACAGGCTCAAGGGCTGTCCGCATTATCGCCCGCGTTTTGCAGGGCATCGCTCCATGCCAGCGTACGCGTCACCGGCGAGCCGTCGTGCGGGTCCAGCGTAATCCGTAATTTGTTGGGGGTGAAATCGACCGGCAGCATCAAGGTGCCGCGCACCTGCTGGAAATACTTGAAGGCGAACGGCGCCCCGTCGATCGCCGCGGCGCCCACCAACGGCGCGCCTTCCAGCGTCGTCAATTTGTCGGCGCGGATGCCGTCCACCGCAACGCTCAGTTTGCCGTCGATTCCCTGACCCCCTTCGGCGCTGTGGGTCAGGGTGACCACAAAATTGAACGCATGCGTATGCGCGATCGGCATCAACGCGACGCCATGCACGGCAAGTCCGCCAGGTTTCTGATCGGCGCCGACCAGCTTGGAATAGAATGCCTGATCGGCGCGCAGGCTGCGGATTTCTTCGTCGCGATCCGTCAACGTCTTCTGCAGCAGCCGGTCGGCGATCTGCGACACCTGATGGTCACGCTGCAGGATCGCCAGCTGATCCTGCAGATCATCGCTGCGCTTGGCTAACGCTAGCGCCTGCGCGGAGGCGCCGCCCGACAACGCTGCGCGATGACCGGTGAGCCAGCCGAGGCCGAATGCCGCGACCATGCACACCGCGGCCAACGCACCGACGAGCGCGCGACGACGCGGCGCCGGCAATGCGCGCAGGCGAGTGAACAGCGATGGGAAGTCGCGATGGCGCATGCAACCCGCAAATCCAAAATGGGAGGCCGAAGGTAGCAGACAGCACGTTAGGGATTGCTTGCCGACGAGCAATGACCGGATGCCGACGCCGACGGCATATATATACTGCGCGTTTCACGCGACTGCGCGCTTTACGCGAGCCCCACGCACCCCCCATGCTGATCCTCTGGCTGAAAGCCTTTCACGTGATCGCGGTGGTCACCTGGTTCGCCGGGCTGTTGTACTTGCCGCGATTGCTGGTGTACCACGCCGAAGCCACCGAAACGCCGGTGCGCGAGCGCTTCAAGGCAATGGAGCGTCGCCTGCTGGTGATGACCCATATCGGCGGGGTGCTTACGATCGTGCTTGGCTTCGCCACGCTGGCGGCATGGCAGCACGTGGCGCCGGATTACCTCGCGCAGGCGCGCTGGCTGCAAATCAAGTTGATCCTGGTGCTGGCATTGATCGCCTATCACACCCTGCTGGCCCGTCTGGTGCGCGCTTTCGCGCGCGACGCTTGCCGCTGGACACCGCGCGCGCTGCGCGTGTTCAATGAAATCCCGGCGCTGTTGCTGATCGCGATCGTGATCTTGGCCATCGTCAAGCCGTTCTGACGGCGCATCCGGCACGCCATGTGCATGGTTCCAAGACCCGGTGTTGTTATAGTTCACTTCACATGGAGCCTCTGACCTGTTCAGCGGTTCCCGCCGGCCATGGATGGCCTGCACGCGGATCAAGCACGCTCTTGTTGCATGTGCTTGATGCGACGAAGCCGAGTTCGGATGTGCACTGAACTCGGCGTGCTCTGACAAATCCCGGACGGATTTGTTCAGAGCTTCCCAGAGGGGGAATCTGCGGCATGGTGGTGCAATTTTCCGAACATGACCAGAGCGCGGAACTGCGCGGGGCATTCCTGCGCTATCTGCCGCAGCGCCTCAAGACGCTGTTGCGCCGGGCGCGCGCGCAAAGCCGCGGCGGCTGGGATATCAACATATTGCGTCTGCTGCACGATGAGGTCGCCAACCTCGGCGGCGCCTGCGGGCGTTACGGGCTATTGGAACTGGGTGAGCGACTGCTGGCGCTGGAATCGGCATTGGCCCCGTTCGCGCAGGCGCAGATCCTGCCGGGACAGGGCGAATCGGCGCAACTGGATGCACTGCTGGACAGTCTGCGCCCGCACTTGGAGAACCACGCGCCATTGGTGTCGCCCGCAGCCCTGCCCGAGCCGAATCTGGAGCCGGCGCATACCGCCGTGGATGGCGATTATCCCTTGCACGAAACCCCACCGCCGCAGCACTGGCGCGCGCTGGGCTTGCCGGATTTCGCCGCCCCGGTGCCGACACCCGTCGCCGCGCCGCGCATCGCGTCGATCGCGTTACCGGCGGTCGTCTCTGAATCGGGGCATTCGGTCTATGTGCTCGGTGGCGACGAGCCGCTGCTGCATGAACTGGTGATGCGGCTGGAAAGCCGTGGCTGCGCGGTCACGCCGATCGAGGATGCCGCCGAACTGGCCGAGGTGCTCGGCGCCCTGCCGCCGCACTTGGTGGTGATTGGCGCGCAACATGAAGAGGCGCTGGATCGCATCGGCCCGGTGGTGCGCGCCGCGCGTGCCGGCGCTTCACACAAAGTCGCGATGCTGGCGTTGCTGCGCGACAGCGATGTCAATTTGAGATTGCGCGCGCTGCGCGCGGGTGCGGATCGCTGCGTCGTGCTGCCGGCGCAAGCCGAGGACGTGGTCGCGCGTGCGCTGGAACTCATCATCTCGGAAAACGAGGAACCGTTCCGGATATTGATTGTCGAGGACGACGCCTCGCAGGCGTTATTCGCCGAATCGATCCTGCGCAAAGCCGGCATGGTGACGCATGTCTTGAACGAGCCGATCGCTGTGTTGGAGGAACTCGACCGCTTCCAGCCCGATCTGCTGTTGATGGATCTCAACATGCCCGGCTGCGACGGGCTGGAACTGACCGCGCTGATCCGTGAGCGCGAAGGCTACGTCAGCACCCCGATCGTGTTCCTGTCCGGCGACCCGGACGCCGATCGCCAATTCGCCGCACTGGACGCCGGTGGCGATGATTTCCTGACCAAGCCGATCCGCCCGAAATATCTGGTCGCCGCGGTCACCAATCGCGTGCGCCGCGCACGCTCGGCCACACGGCGCAATCGCGAGCGCCGTCAACGCGATCCGGCCACCGGCTTGAACGAGCGCGCGCAATTGCTGGATGCGCTGAACGAACGCTTCGCCGCGGCCGGTGGCGGCGCGTTGCGCGGCGGCGTGCTGTGCGCGGAACTGGACGCCGCCACCGAACTGCGCAGCCGGGTCGGGCTGACCGCGTTCGACACGCTGCTGGCGCAGGTCGGCGCGTTCGTCGCTTCGCAGGTCGAGCGCAACGAGATGGTCGCGCGTTTCGGCAACGCTGGGTTCCTGATCCTGTCGCCACAGCGCGGCGAGGAAGCACTCGCCAGTTTCGCGGAGAGCTTGCGCGCGCGAATCGCGCTCGAACGCTTCGGCGCCGCCGCGTTGCCGGTCGAACTCAGTTGCGGCGTGTGTGCCTTCGGCGCGGGCCTGTCTGAAGCCGGCGCGGTGCTGGCCGCAGCCGAGCGCGCGCTGGATGCCGCGCGCCGCGACGGCGGCGGCATCGGCGTGTTCTCGCAACTGGATGCCGACGCCGGCGGCATGCGTGCGCAACTGGAAACCGCATTGCGCGCCGATACGTTCCACTTAGTATTTCAGCCGATCGCGCCGCTGGTCGGCGCGGCCGAGCCGCAGTATCAAGCGCTGCTGCGCCTGCGCGACAGCGGCGGCCAGTTGTACGCCGCGGCCGAGCTGGTGCCGGAAGCAACTCGCTTCGGCCTTATCGGCGCGATCGACGACTGGGTGCTCATGCGTTGCCTCGGCACGTTGGCGGAACGCGAGCGGGCCGGCGACAAGGTGCGTTTGTTCGTCAGCCAATCGCTGGAAGGCTGGAACGACGAAGCCCGCATCGCCGCACTGCGCCATCAGGTGCCGGCTTCCGGCATCGCGCGTGGCAGCCTCGCGCTGGAGTTTCGCTACGAGGATGCGCGCGTGCAGTTGCGCACGTTGATCGACCTCGCGTTGGCGTTGCGCGAATTGGGCATCAAATTGTCGCTGGCCGGGATCGATCACGAAGCGTTGTCGGCCGGCTTGCTGGAACATCTGCCGCTGGATTACATCAAGCTGGCGCCCGGTTACGGCGGCAACGGCGCGGATCTTGGCGGCCTGGTGAGGATCGCGCATGAGCACGGTCGGCAGGTCATCGCGCCGCGCGTGGAAGACGCCGCCACCGCGGTGCGGCTGTGCGCGGCCGGCGTCGATTTCCTGCAAGGCAACTTCGTGCAACAGGCCGGACAATCGCTGGATTACGATTTCAACGCGGCGCCGCAATGAGCGGGTCTTCCGTTCGGCCGCTGTGGCTGAAGATGCTGGCCAGCGCGCTGCTCGTCATTGCGATCGCGTTGGCGTGGTGGTGGCTGCCTTTAACATCGGCCGCGGGCTTGAGCCTGCCGCTGCTGATTGTTGGTGCGCTGTGGTGGGCGTCGTACCCGGTGCGCGAGGCGCCGCCGCCGCGCATCGAGCCCTCATTGGCACGACGCGACACGGGGCCGGTCGGCGGTCACGCGCGCATGGCCGCGCTGGAGGCGGAACTTGCGTCGTTGCGCGGCGTGCAGCGGGAATTGATGGCCGCCAAGCAGGCCGCGGAATCGGCGATGCTCGCCAAGAGCGAGTTCCTCGCCACCATGAGCCACGAAATCCGCACGCCGTTGAACGGCATCCTGCCGTTGCTCGACATCGTGCTCGGCATGCAGCTCGCGCCCACCCAGCGCGACTACCTCGCCACCGCGCATCGCTCCGCGCAGGAACTGCTGCGCATCGTCGACGACATTCTGGACTATTCCAAGGTCGAGGCAGGCAAGCTTGATCTCGAGCGCGTCGGCGTCAACCTGCGCGAACTGATGGACAACGTGCAGCGGTTGTTGGAAAAGCCGGCCGAAGCGAAAAGCCTCGCCCTGCGCATGGTAGTCGATGAAGACGTGCGGAGCAGCGTGCGCGGCGATCCGGTGCGGTTGCGGCAAATCCTCACCAACCTGGTCGGCAACGCGATCAAGTTCACCGAACGCGGCGGGGTCTCCGTGCGCGTCAGCCGCCGCGGCGACACCGCGGCTCACCACGAATTGTTGTTCGCGGTGCGCGACACCGGTGTCGGTCTGGCGCCGGAAGCCGCCGCGCGATTGTTCCAGCCATTCACCCAAGCCGACGCGACCGTTACGCGCCGTTACGGCGGAACCGGCCTGGGTTTGACGATCTGCAAGAAACTGGTCGAGCTGATGGGCGGCAAGATCGGCGTACGCTCGGAACCCGGCCGCGGCTCGGTATTCTGGTTTTCGATTCCGTTCGAGAAAATGCCCGGCGACATCGCCGGCGCGCGCCGCGATTTGTCCGGGCTGCGCAGTTTGCTGGCCTCCGGCAACCAGCAGGCGCAGCGGCTGACGCCGGGTTTGTCCGGTCTCGGCTTGGAAGTCACCCACGTCGTGGGCGCCGCGAGCGCGCTGGCTAAGCTGCGTCAGGCAGCGCCCTTGGGCCGCGCGTTTGCCTACGAATTGCTGGTGGTCGATGCCGGGACGCTGGATGGCGATGCCGCCGCGTTGCTGCGCAATGTGTTGCGCGATCCCAAGCTCGCGGCGGTGCGCGTATTGGCGTTGGGCGGCGCGGCGGAGACCGATCCACGTATCGCAGCGCTGCCGCGCGATGCCGACGACACCGTGCTGCGCGCGGCGCTCGATGGCCTGTATGGATTGCCGACGCGCGGGCGTCAAAGGCCGTTGCTGGGCGCGCCGCGCACGCCGGAAGCGGCGGCTGTGGTCGAACGCCAGTTGCACGGCCTTGTGCTGCTAGTCGAGGATCATCCGGTCAACCAACAAGTCGCGCGGCGCCTACTGGAACGACTGGGGCTGCGGGTCGAACTGGCGGGTAACGGCGCGGAAGCCTTGGACAAGATCACGCGCCAGACTTTCGATCTGGTGCTGATGGATTGCCAGATGCCGGTACTGGATGGTTATAGCGCGACGCAACGCCTGCGCGAACGCGAGCGGCTACAAACGGTGCCGCGGCTCCCTGTGATCGCGATGACCGCGCATGCGATGGCCGGTGACCGCGAGCGTTGTCTGGATTCCGGCATGGACGATTATCTGACCAAGCCGCTGGATCGCACTCTGCTCGCCGACACCTTGACGCGCTGGCTGGATGTGGGCAGCACCCCGCCCGCGCGGACGGTGCGGATCGCGGGTACGCCGGAAACGATGCCCGCGATTTCGCCGTTTGAAGGCGCGGCGAAGTCATTGCCCGCCGCGCCATCCGTTGCGGCCAAACCGTATCTCACGCCGCAAGCGACGCCGCCAATACCGACGTTCGCGCCGGCGACGATTTCATCGGCCGATGCGACATTGGACGACGCTACGCTCGCCGATCTCGAAGAGATCATGGGCGCGGAATTGCAAACGCTGGTGCAAGCCTATCTGCAGGATGGCGATCAACGCATCCGCGAGCTGCGCGCGGCGGCCGATCACGCCGATGTCGCCGGGGCCGGGCGGCTCGCGCACTCGCTGAAATCGGCCAGCGCCAATCTCGGTGCCAACCCACTGGCGGCGGAAGCCAAAGGTGTGGAGCAGGATGCGCGGGCCGGCACACTGGCCGCCATCGCGTTGCCTACACGCGTGGCGGCTGTGGAGCGCTTGTACGCGCAAACGTCGCGCGCGTTGCGTCAGCGATTCGGGCTCGGCTGAAGTTAACGCGCGTCGCGACGAAACGCGACGGACGACGGTGCGCGTCGCAACGACACTGCGCAAGTCGTTTCCACCAGCGGCGCGAAAAAGCGCAAGGCGCGTTCGTACACCTCGCGTTTGAACGCAACCACGTGTTCGGCCGGATACCAGAAGTCGACCCAGCGCCACAGGTCGAACTCCGGCGTTTCGTGTGCATCTAGACGCAGCGCGCTGTCGTCGCCGAGTAAGCGCAGCAGAAACCAAACCTGCTTCTGACCGACACACACGGGCCGTTCGCCGCGACGCAGGTAACGATGCGGCAGGCGATAGCGCAGCCAGCCATGCGTGCTGCCGAGGACTTCGACCTGCTCGCGGCGCAAGCCGGTTTCTTCCGCAAGCTCGCGGTACATCGCCTCGTCCGGCGTCTCGTCGGTGTTCATGCCACCCTGTGGGAACTGCCAGCCGTCGCGGCGCACGCGCCGCGCCCAAAACACTTGGCCCTGCGGGTTCAGCAGCACGATACCGACGTTGGGGCGATAACCATCGAAGTCGATCATGGTGCGATTCAAGCACGATGCGCGACGTGCGGGCAAGCGTGATCGCTCTAAACTTGACACGCTTTACCCGCCGGCTAGACTTTCCGGCTCTTTCGCGCGTTCGCGGCTATGTAGCTCAGCCGGTTAGAGCACAGCACTCATAATGCTGGGGTCGGTGGTTCGAGTCCACCCATAGCCACCATGTTCGCCTTGCTGATCCGCATGCGAACCCATTGTGCGCCGCAGTGTCAGAGCAGCCACGTGCCCATCGACATCTTCAAGGTTTTCTCGATCGAAGCCGCGCACCGGCTGCCCAACCTACCGGCCGGGCACAAGTGCGCGCGGCTGCACGGGCATTCGTTTCGTATCGAAATTCATCTGTGCGGCGAGCTCGATCCAACGCTGGGCTGGGTCATGGATTTCGCGGACGTCAAAGCCGCGTTCGCGCCGATCCACGATGCGCTGGATCACCGTTACCTCAACGATGTGCAGGGGTTGCAGAATCCGACCAGCGAGCATTTGGCCGCGTGGATATGGGACCATCTGCAGCCATCGTTGCCGTTGCTGCACGAAGTGGTGGTGCACGAAACCTGCACCGCCGGTGCACGCTTTCGCGGTGATTGAGTCCTTGCGCCGACCATTCCGCCACCGCCATCATTCATCATTCCTCGGTTTACCTTGCGATGCCGCAAGTTTGGATTAATCGGATTTTTTATGTAACATACTGAAATAAAAATGTTTTATTGAATAAACTATTGAACTTGTCTGAAATATGTTGCATCGCAGCATAAGATGCGTTACAGTGTCTGCCATTCACCGCACCCCAAGAGGGCACAACCATGTACGCACAATGGCAGAAACAGACACTCGATCTCGGCAAGCAGTTCGCCGAACAATCCATCAAGGCACAGTTGACCGCGTTGCGCGGTTTCGCGGAAATCCAGGGCCTGCAGGTCAAGGCGCTGGAAGCTCAGGCCAAGGCCAACTACGCGTTCGTCGCCGACTCGCTGGAAGCGGGCGAGCTGGAAGACGTGGGCACACTGTGGCCGAAGGGTCTGGACTTCGCACGCAATAGCGCGGAGGCCGCCTACGAAACCAATCAGCACGCGTTGGGTATCGCACAGAGGACCGCCGAGCAGATCGGCGAGCTGACCCGCCGCAGCGTGAAAGCGGCAGCCGGCGAAGCCGAGCGCACCGCCAAGAAAGCGGCCCGCTGAGTAACAAGTGGAACGATAATCGCCGCAGAGTTGCAAGCGGCATGTCGAAATAGAGCGCACGTGATGCGCATCTCGTCAGCGCGGGGGAGACCCCCTCCTCCCGCTGCGCGGCCCCGACCGGACGGCCCCTGCCGCCCGGTCTTTTTTTTGGAAATTAT
>JBDTAJ010000036.1:0-12607 GCA_039924705.1 Rhodanobacteraceae bacterium | reverse complement strand
GTTGCTTGCGCAGCGCGTACAGGTCGGCAACGAGATAAGGCAGGGTCTTGCCGTTCTTGGCGACGTAATTCTGCAGGGCCGTGTCGGCCTGTTTGCGATCGGGGCCGATCTGTTTCGCCAGCGCCCGCTCCCACGGCCTTTCCACCGGATCGGTTTCCTTATTCGCATCGCGCGTTGCGGCGGGCATTTTCCCGCGCCGGCACCGTGCCGGCCTCCGCCCGCGCAGTGTCGACAATTGCGAGGGCAGGCGCAAGCCGTGCCGTGGCGCGTCAATCAGATCGACTTCGCGAGTGCTTCGGCAAGACCGGTGTAGCTCGGGGGCGTCAGCGCGAGCAGACGACCCTTGTCGGCTTTCGGCAAGTCCAGCGATTCGATGAAAGCACGCAATGATTCGCGGGTGATGCCTTGGCCGCGGGTCAACGCTTTCAATTGCTCGTAGGGTTCCTGCAGGCCGTGGCGGCGCATCACCGTCTGGATCGCTTCGGCGAGCACTTCCCAGCTCGCATCGAGATCGGCGGCGATGCGTTCCCGGTTGACTTCGAGTTTGTCCAGGCCGCGGTGCACGGAGTCGAACGCGATCAGCATGTGACCGAAAGCGGCGCCGAGCGCGCGTAGCACGGTGGAATCGGTGAGGTCGCGCTGCCAGCGGCTGATCGGCAATTTTTCGGAGAAATGCGCGAACAGTGCGTTGGCGATGCCGAGATTGCCTTCCGCGTTTTCGAAGTCGATCGGATTGACCTTGTGGGGCATGGTCGAGGAGCCGACTTCGCCCGCTTTCAGAACCTGCTTGAAATACCCGAGCGAAATGTAACCCCACATATCGCGTGCGAGATCGATCAGGATGGTGTCGATGCGGCGCATCGCGTCGCAGAATTCGGCGATGCCGTCGTGCGGTTCGATCTGCGTGGTGTACGCGTTCCACTGCAGGCCCAGCGACCGCACGAAATTGCGCGACAGCGTTTGCCAGTCGATTTCGGGATAGGCGATCGCATGCGCGTTGTAGTTGCCGACCGCGCCATTGAGCTTTCCGGGGATTTCGATCGCGGCGAGTTGCGTGCGCTGACGTTGCAGGCGCGCAACCACGTTGGCGAATTCCTTACCGAGCGTGGTCGGCGAAGCCGTTTGTCCGTGGGTGCGCGAAAGCATTGGTTGATCCGCGTGCGCATGCGCCTGCGCGCGGAGTTGATCGATCAGCGCATCCAGCGCCGGCAGCAGAACCGTCGCGCGCGCGTCGCGCAACATCAAGGCATAGGCGAGGTTGTTGATGTCTTCGGAAGTGCAGGCGAAGTGCACGAATTCTTTCGCGCGCGCCAGTTCGAGGGGGCCGTCCAGGCGCTCCTTGATGAAATATTCGACCGCCTTGACGTCGTGACTGATGGTGGCTTCGATCGCCTTGATCCGTGCGGTGTCATCGACCGAAAAATCGTGCGCGATTTTTTCCAACGTCGCTTTCGCCGATGCGGAGAAGGACGGCAATTCCTCGATACCCGGATGCGCGGCCAGCGCCAGCAGCCAGGCGATCTCGACCTCGACGCGGCGCCTGATCAATCCGTATTCGCTGAAGATCGGCCGCAGCGGATCGACCTTGACGGCGTAGCGTCCGTCCAGCGGCGAGAGCGCGGTCAGCGCGGCGTTGCTCATGGTCGGCCCTGGGTCCGAAGGATCAGCGGCCATTTTACCCGCAACAAGCCGTTATAATTGCGGGTTGTGATCAGTCAGGAAATCCGGCAATGCCGAATCACCGCATCGAGCGCGACAGCATGGGCGAGATGAAGGTGCCCGCCAACGCGCTTTACGGCGCGCAGACTCAGCGCGCGGTCGACAATTTTCCGGTTTCGGGTCTGACGCTGCCGCGCGAATTCATTCGCGCGCTGGGATTGATCAAGGCCGCCGCCGCGCAAGCCAATCTCAAGCTCGGCCATATGAAAACCGCGCAGGCGACGGCGATCCGCAAGGCAGCGCTGCGCGTGGCCGTAGGCGATCTCGACGCGCATTTCCCGATCGATATTTTCCAGACGGGTTCCGGCACCTCGTCCAACATGAACGCCAACGAGGTGATCGGGCACGTCGCCTCGGCCGCATCCAAAGCAAAAATCCATCCCAACGATCACGTCAACATGGGGCAGAGTTCCAACGACGTAATCCCGACCGCGATCCAGGTCAGCGCGACCCTCAGCGCCCACGAACACCTGCTGCCCGCGTTGGAGCACCTGCGCAAAGTCATCGACAAGCGCGCACGTGAATTGCGCAACACGCCCAAGACCGGCCGCACGCATTTGATGGATGCGATGCCGGTGACGTTCGGGCAGGAATTGTCCGGTTGGTCGGCGCAGATCGCGTCCGCGATCGAGCGCATCGAGGACACGCTGAAACGCTTGCGCCGCCTGCCGCAGGGCGGAACCGCCGTTGGCACCGGCATCAACGCCGATCCGAAGTTCGGCCGCACGGTTTGCGCGGAATTGTCGAAAGCGACCGGCGTCGAGTTTGTGTCCGCCGGCAATTATTTCGAGGGTATGTCGGCGCAGGATTCCGCGGTCGAATTGTCAGGTCAATTGAAAACGTTGGCGTGTTCGCTGATGAAAATTGCCAACGATCTGCGCTGGATGAACTCCGGCCCTCTGGCGGGTTTGGCGGAGATCGAACTGCCGCCGCTGCAGCCGGGTTCCTCGATCATGCCGGGCAAAGTCAACCCGGTGATTCCGGAAGCGACGACGATGGTGTGCGCGCAGGTGATCGGCAACGACGCCACGATCACTATCGCGGGACAAAGCGGCAACTTCCAGTTGAATGTGATGCTGCCCGTGATCGCGTACAACCTGTTGCAGTCGATCCTCATTCTCGCCAACGTCTCGCGGCTGCTAGCCGACAAGGCCATTGCCGGTTTCAAGATCAACAAGGCGCGCGTCGATCAGGCGTTGGCGCTGAACCCGATCCTGGTCACCGCGTTGAATCCGGTGATCGGCTACGAAAAGGGCGCGGCGACCGCCAAACAGGCGTACAAGCAGAAGCGGCCGATCCTCGACGTTGCGCTGGAAACGACCGGACTCACAAAAAAGCAGTTGCGGGAATTGCTCGATCCGCTGGCGTTGACGCGCGGCGGTATCCACGGCAACGGCGGCGGCTGACGAACGTTCATACGAAGAAGTGACTTGCGGCACTGACGCGCGGCAGCGAATACGCGATCCTGCACGATGACGAATTTCCGATGTGGGGTATAGATCATGTTGAAACTTCCCAGAGAGGCGTTGTGGCTGGCGTTGCTGGTCGCCGGAGTCGCGTCGGCGCAGGAAGCCGCGATCAGCGGCGCGGATTTCACCAAGGGCAGCGCCGACACGCAGTTGTCCGCGCTGGGTCGACAGGCAGCGGCATCGGGCCGTACCGTGGTGGTGACCGCGCCGACTTATTGGCAGGCAAAAGCCGCGGCCAAGATCCGCGCCGGTGCGCACGGTAAGCCGGTCGAGATTCGTTTCAGCAACGGCTTCTACGAAAACGTGGTGGTGCGCACCGAGGCCAAGGCAGCGCCGGAACCGGTCACGAAAGCGGAACCCAAACCGACAGCGAAACCGGTCAGGCCGATCTCGAAAACCGAAGCCAAGCCGCAGCCCAAGCCCGAAACGAAAGCCGCCACGCCGCGCGCGCGCGCCGAATCGCAGCCGATTCGGCCACCGGCCAATAACGAAAAGCCGGAAACCGCCGCGGCACCGATCATCGTCGCACCGCAGAAAACGATGCCGCCGGTCGCACATCCGCAGCCCACCGCCCCGAAGGTGACGCCCTCGATCAGTGCCGTGCCGCAAGTTTCGCATCGCCCTGAAGTGGTGCCTATCCCGACCGCCGCCGCCAACCCGACCGGTATCAAATCGGTGTTGCCGGCGACCGGAATGGACAGCGAAGCGCAGCAGCGTCTGCTCGCTAATTTGAACGAAGGACGGCCAGCGACGGGTTCGTTGAGCGAGGCGCAATTGCAAACCGGCGATCAGATCTACAGCGACGGCAATACGCTGGCGGTGATCAGGCTGGAAGGTCTGCGTCGGGCATTGTACTGGCTGCAAGGTCCGGTCGACCTGCAACGCATCCAGTATTCGCCGGAGGGCAACGGGCGTTATCAGGTCACCGGCACGATCGACCTGAAGATATCTGCGTCACATCGCGCCCGTGCCGGTAGTGCGCACCGCGTCATTGTCGCCTCGGAACCGCCGGCTGGTTCGGCGGTGCGTTCGCGACTGGAACGGCAATACAACGACGGCCAAGCTATTACCGGTCGTCTGGATGTGAAGCAGTTGCAACAGGACGACCGCCTGTTGCTCGATGGCAACGCGGTGGTGGTGGTGCGCCGCGAGCGCAACAGCATGGCGCGCTACTGGCTGGATGGCTCGATCGATCTGGGCCAGACCGGCTTGCAGCGGACCGATACCAATATCTATCAGGTGGTCGGCAACAACCTGCACTGATCAGTTTGTGGGTGTAGCCGGAGCGTCGCAATGCACCTCGCCACGAAACTTGCTAGTCCACATCATCCACCGGAGAGCGTTGGGGGCGTCGGCGGCGTTGGCGGCTCCGGGGGAGTTGGCCTCGGTGGTGGAGAGGGTACGTCGCAATGCACGTAGCCGCGGAACACCTGGTAAGGGCGGAAAGTGGGCAATTGCGCGGCAAGGTTTTGTTGGATGGTCTTTAGTTGCATGATGTCGCCGCACAGATGTTGCGCCGACGCATCGACGCTCTTGCTGCGCGTGTCCATGTCCTGATCGATCTTGTCCGGGGTGCCGGAGAGCAAATTCCCGAAGACGCTGCCGACCGCGTGCAGGCCCAAGGCCGCGCCGGCCTTGCCGGTGGCGATGCCATCGTCGCGCACGGCCATCGCCTCACCGTAATAGCCCTTCAACAGTTCGCGTTGCGCCGGCGTGACTGTCACCAGCGCATCGCCGATACGCAGATCGCCGTTCGCATTGATATGCGCACTCGGTTTGCCGGACGCATTGATCACCAAGCCGGCGTTGTCGAAATTAACCCCGAAGCCACCATTGAAGTGTCCGCTGCCACCGATATCCGAGTCGGAACAAGCGGCCAACGCAGGAGCGAGCAGCAGGCAGGCGAACAGGAACTTGTGTTTCATGGCATTGCTCTCCAGAGTAATTTTCAAGCGTCGTCGCGCCAGCGCCGGAACCAGATCGCGACGGCGATCAGGGCGATGCCGACGGCCGCGCCGATCCACATCTGCGGCATGGCCAGCGCTCGCCCCATCGACTCATAGCTCAGGCCTTGGAACATGTGGCCGTGGTGGATGGGGAAGCCGACTCCGCCGACCTGTGCGCCGATCCAGCCGAACGGGATGATGCTGAGCAATGCGCCGCAGAAGATCTCGCGCCAATAGAAACCTTGCGCGATGTGCGGGAGGCCGAGCAGGCCAACCCAGGTGTTCAGCACACCGATCACGACTGGCGTCAGCAGCGCCCACAGGAATGGCTTGCCGCGCGCGGCCGCCGAACAGAACAGTAGCCAACCGACTGTCGGCAGCGCCCAGATCGCGTTGACCGGGATGGCGACCAACAGTTGCAACCAGATACCGAAGGGTTCGATGTGCATCCACAGTAACGGGATCGGATTGACGCCGTGGATCAGCAGCCACAGGCTGATCAGCACCTGCATGGCGAGATAGGCGACGAGCACGATCGCGGTCGCGATCAATGGCGCCACGATCACCGCCGCGAACGCTTTCGACAACACCGTCGCGGTATCCGAAATCGGAAGCGACTTCCAGAACAGGATGCTGCGATCGCGTCGATCGTCGTACAACGCGCCGAGCAGGTAGAAGAACAGCACGAAGCTCAACACGATGCCGGCGATCACCGCGATCGACAGCATCGTCATATCCAAGCCGCGCACCAGTTCTGGCATGTCGTGCGAAGACACGCCTCGCAGCATCTGGTTCAGCGAAATGCCGAATTGCACCTGCGTCTCGCCGTGCGTGCGCGCGTTGAAAACCTCGCCCGCGATCATGCCGAGCACGGTCAGGATCAGCAGCACGGCGGCGGCCCAGAAGGGGGTCCACAGGAAGCCGCGCCGCGACTCCCAATATTCGCGTTTGACCAGCCAGCCGAAGGTCGTTGCGGTCGAGGTGCTCATGCGTAAGTCCCTTTCATGGTGGCGACGAACAAATCCGCGACCGACGGCCGGCGCACTTCGCCGAGTGTCGCCAATTGCGTTTGATCGATGCCGTCGAACAAAAAAATGCTCTTGCCGAAGACCTGCCGCTCGTCGAGCGGATGCAACGCGCGCGCGGCGTCACTGCGATCGGCATTCACCAGCACCTCGGCGAAGCGCTCGCCGAGCGCATCCATCGGCGTGTCGAGGACAATTTTCCCGTCGCGGATAAACATGAGGTCCGTGAGGATGTACTCGATTTCCTCGACCTGATGCGTGGTCACTAGGATGGTCTTGTTCTCGTCAAAGTAGTCTTCCAGCAGGCTCTGGTAGAACTGCTTGCGGTACATGATGTCCAGACCCAACGTCGGTTCGTCCAGCACCAGCAGACGCGCATCGATCGCCATCACCAGAGCCAAGTGCAACTGCACGATCATGCCCTTGGACATCTGCCGCACGCGCTGATTGCCGGTAAGTTTGGTGCGCGCCAGAAAACGCTCGCACTTGGCGCGATCGAAACGCGGATGCACGCCGGCCACGAAGTCGATTGCCTCATCGACGCGAATCCAGCGCGGCAAGGTCGCGATATCGGCGATGAAGCAGACCTGCTGCATCAGCGCGGGACGTTCGCGGCGTGGGTCCATGCCGAGCACCGACAAGGTGCCGTCGAAATCGGTGAGTCCGAGTATCGCTTTCAGCGCGGTGGTCTTGCCGGCGCCATTGGGGCCGATCAGCCCGACGATGCGGCCCGGGCGCACGTCGAAACTCGCGCCGTTCAACGCGGCGGTCTTGCCGTAGCGCTTGCTCAAGTTCGCGGCGTGGATCACCGAACCGCGCATTGCAGCGTTTTGCGTCTCGGCGTCGAGCATGGCGGGGGTCGCGCTCATGTCAGGATTTCCTCTTGTCGGAATTCTTTTCGGCCTGCGATATCAAGCGTTCCAGATCGATGTCCATCCGCTTGATGCGCGCGAACAGCGGCGGCCATTCCTCGCGCAAGAATCTTTCGCGTTCGGATTTCAGCAGCATCGCGCGCGCGCCCTCGTTGACGAACATGCCAAGGCCCCGGCGCTTCTCGACCAGGTTCTCATCGACCAGTTCCTGATAGGCCTTGGAAACCGTCAACGGATTGATCTGATAGTCGGCGGCGACCTGACGCACGGAAGGCAGCGGATCGCCCTCGTCGAGCGCGCCATCCAGGATCATCGCCACCACGCGCTCGCGCAATTGGCGGTAGATCGGGACGTTGTCGTTCCAAGTGATGCTCATAAGGTCGATCCTAGCCAAGGCAGGCTCAAAACCGGTCAGCGATCGCGCTCACCGGCTGCCGACGATCGGCTTGGCGGCAAACGAATAGTAGGGCATGTCGAAATCGGTACTCCCCACGGCGGTCGAATCGGTGCCCTTAACGGCATGGCCATGGATGGCCTCGATTTGAGCCCGACTCGGATGCACAGTGATCGTGGGCAGGGTTTGTATATTTTCAGCGGAGATCACTGCCGGCAATACCGAGCGCGCCGAAGCATTAGCGTAGGCGCGGATACCGGCGATACCGGCGGTGGAAATCAACAATGCTGCGGCGAAGGTCAGAGGTTTGGCGGCGTTCATGGCGGTCTCCTTGGGTGACCGTGTTGAGTAGTGTTGTAGTTAACTATAACACCAAGAACACGGAAGTCAACCACAAAAATCGTGCATAGGTCGTCAGTCATGCCCGGCGCACGGCAAGCCTTGCCCAATCCGCTTAATGGGCGGGAAGATTCCTGAACGCGAAACCGGCCATGGTGAAACCTGCCGGGCGCTGTACGGTCTTAGCCTCTGCGTTGCCATTCCGCGCTGATGCCCGCACAATGGGTAGCTCGGCCGACCGCACGACCGTTCCGCGGCAACGCCGGTCACCCCAAACAGAGGAATTACCGATGAAGCAAGTATTGCGTCCCACCCTCACCGCGGCCGCTTTGATCGCGGCGCTGGGTGTCGTCGGCGCCGGCGTCGCGCAGGGACAGACAGTCGACAAGAGCAAGGCGAGCTATGTGGTGGGCATGGATCTGGCGCACAACATCCCGCCCGTCGTCATGGACGAGGTTGATCCGAACATTGTCGCGAAGGCGTTCTCCACCACGATCAAGGGTGGCAAGTCCACCATGTCCGATGCGGAAGCCAAGCAGGTGCGCGATGCGTTCGTGAGCCAACTCAAGGTCAAGGTCCAGCAGCAATACAACCAGATCTCGGCGCAGAACAAGCAGGCGGGCGATGCGTATCTGGCCAAGAATAAGACCCAACCCGGCGTCAAGACCACTACGGATGGCTTGCAATACCAGGCGCTGAAGCAGGGTAGCGGCCCACGTCCGGGCGCCAGTGACAGCGTGCAGATCACCTACACCGGCAGTTTCGTCAACGGCCAAAAATTTGATGCCTCGGCCGACCACGGCAGCGGACCGGCTACGATTTCGCTATCCAGTGTTTTCCCGGGCTTCCGCGAAGGCCTGATGATGATGTCGGCCGGCAGCCACTACCGGTTGGTGATTCCGTCCAACCTCGCCTACGGCGCAGAGCCCAAGAATGGCTTTCCGCCGAACGCGACGATCATCTTCGACGTCGATCTGGTGAAGGTTGGCAAATAACGCGTGACACAATCGACCGATTGTCGGTTGATTGGATGAGACTGAAACGAAGAAGCGCGGCCATGTGCCGCGCTTCTTCGTTTCCCTCTCCCGCTTGCGGGAGAGGGTTAGGGTGAGGGCAATACTTGCCTCACCGAATATTCGATCCGACATCCTTGTCTTTTTTCGCGCAGTCCCTACTGCGCGTGGGCCCAAAAGTTGCCAAAAGGCTAGGCGCCGGAGGCGGTGGTCACGACAACATCGTGCTGTCTCGACTGCCCTGCGATGCTCACCGAACGGCGGCCGCGCCGAACCCGCACATCCTTGTGCTCAGACAATCGTCGCTTGCTCCGCCGTTCGGCTGCACTTCTCGGCACCGCCAACGGCGCCGTTTTTTGTTTCGATGACGGCCATCCCTGGCCTGCTTTGCTGCGCGCTCATCGTATAGTTGTATGTGCGCATCTCTGAGCAGGCCGCTACAATCGCGAACTCGTTTCCGTAGCGGACACGCGCATGAAGGTCACCATCTTCGGCACCGGCTATGTCGGCCTGGTCAGTGGCACTTGCTTTGCCGAGATGGGCAACCGTGTACTGTGCGTCGACGTCGACGCGAAAAAAATCGCGCGGCTGGAACGCGGCGAGATTCCGATCTTTGAGCCGGGGCTCAAACCACTGGTGCTGCGCAATCATGCGGCCGGACGGTTGATGTTCGGCACCGACGCGGCGGCCGGCATCGCGTACGGCGAGGTGCTGTTCATTGCGGTCGGCACGCCGCCGGACGAAGACGGCAGCGCCGATCTTTCCTATGTGCTGGCGGTGGCGCGCAGCATTGGCGAGCACATCGACACCTCCAAGGTCGTCGTCAACAAATCGACCGTGCCGGTCGGCACCGCCGACCGCGTGCGCGCCGAAATCGCGCACGCATTGACCTTGCGCGGCGCGAACATCGAGTTCGACGTGGTGTCGAATCCGGAGTTCCTGAAAGAAGGCGACGCGGTCAACGATTGTATGCGTCCCGACCGGATACTCATCGGCGCATCCAGCGCGCGCGCGGTGGACGTGCTCGGCAAGCTGTACGCCCCGTTCAACCGCAATCATTCGCGCATCGTGCTGATGGACGAGCGCTCCGCGGAATTGACCAAGTACGCGGCTAACGCGATGCTGGCGACCAAGATCAGTTTCATGAACGAGATCGCCAATATCGCCGAGCGCGTTGGCGCGGACGTCGAAATGGTACGTCACGGCATCGGCGCCGATCCGCGCATCGGTTATCACTTCATTTATCCCGGTGCGGGTTACGGTGGCTCGTGTTTCCCCAAGGATGTGCAGGCGCTGGAGCGCATCGCGCGCGCACATGATTATGACGCGCACCTGCTGGCGGCAGTGGAAGCGGTCAACCGCGCGCAGAAGGAAAAGCTGTTCGCGCTGATCGATCGGCATTTCGATGGCGCATTGCGCGGCAAAACGATCGCGTTATGGGGACTCGCATTCAAGCCCAACACCGACGACATGCGCGAGGCGCCCAGCCGGGTGGTGATGGAAGCGTTGTGGCAAGCCGGCGCCAGGGTGCGCGCGTTCGATCCGGAAGCGCGTGAGGAAACGCGGCGCATCTATGGCGAACGCGATGATTTGCAGTTGTGCGAGGAGCCCTACGAAGCGCTGCAAGATGCCGACGCGCTGGTGGTGGTCACCGAGTGGAAGACATTCCGCAGTCCCGATTTTGAACGTATCCGCGCGAGGCTGCACGCACCGGTGCTGTTCGACGGCCGTAATCTTTACGATCCCGCCGCTGTGGAGAATGCCGGCATCGCGTATTACGGCATCGGACGCGGGCGCAGCGTCGCGCGGCCCGCGCAATGAGACGGCGATGAGCGAATCCGACGATCGTCTGACCGAGATGGAAGTGCGGCTGGCCTTCCTCGACGAAGCGCTGGCGGAATTGAACGCGGCGGAAGCGGATCGTTCGCAGCGCATGTTGGCAATCGAACGCATCCTGTCTGATCTGCGCCTGGAACTCGCCGCGATCCGCACCGCGTTAGGCGAAGATGTCCGGCAGGAACCGCCGCCGCCGCATTATTGAACATGAGCGATTCACTGCGCGACCAATTGCTGAAAGTCGGGTTGAAGCCCGCACGCAAATTGGAATCCGCGCGGCCGGATACGGCACGCGCTGCCCCGCTGGCTGCCAAGCCTGCGCGTAAGTCCGGCGCTGAGGAAGTCGATCTCGCGCGTGCTTATGCAATCCGCGCTCAAGCCGAGAAAGCGGGGCGCGAACGTGGCGAGCGCGAGGCGCAACAGCAGGCGCAGGCGCGCCGCGAACGCAAACGTCGCCTGCACGAGTTGCTCGATGGCAAATCGCTCAATCGCGAAGATACCGAGCATCCGCGCCACTTCGAACATGTCGGCAAAATCCGCCGCATCTACGTTACCGTCGAGCAACTGCAACAGATCAATGCGGGCGAACTGGGCGTGGTGCTGCAAGCCGGCCGTTTTTTGTTGGTGACGCGCGAAATCGCGTTGCAGGTTCAGGCTATCGCGCCGGATGCGGTGGCGTTGCTGGTCGATCCGGATACGGACATCGGCGACGACGATGTGCCAGCAGATTTGATGTGGTGAAGTGTTCCCGATTCATTTGCGTAACGCCGCCGCATCCCAACCGGGTTTCGGCTTGAACCGTTCGCCGTAGCGTTGCGCCAGCGCTTCGAGTTTTGCGCGCAACGTATCCGCGCCGGCGTCGCGAATATGCTGGATCGGGCCGCCACGGAATGGCGCGAAGCCCGTACCGAAAATCACTCCGGCGTCCAGCAGATCGGCGTCGTCCACCACGCGCTCGACGAGACAGGCGACCGCCTCGTTAAGCATCGGCAGGATCAGCCGATCCTGCAAATCCTCCGGCGCGCGGTAATCCGCATCGATCGCAGGCTTGACCGGCTTGCCGTCCTTCCAGACGTAGAAACCTTCGCCGTCCTTCTTGCCGCGTTTGCCGGCTTGCACCTTGGCTTCGATACCGATGGGCAAATCCAGACCGAGGAAAGGCCCGAGTTCGCGGCCGACCGACAACGCGACATCCAGCCCAATCGTGTCGGCCAGTTCAATCGGACCCATCGGCATCCCGAATCCTTTTGCCGTCTTGTCGAGCACGGGACCGGGCACGCCTTCGCTATACGCGCGCACCGCTTCCAGCAGGTATGGCATCAGGATCCGGTTGACCAGAAAGCCAGGCGTGCCCTTGACCGGCACTGGCAATTTGCCGATCGCCTTGACGAAAGCCAACGCTCGCCGTTCGCATTGTGCATCGAGTCGATCGTCGCGCACGACTTCCACCAGCGGCATTTGCGCGACCGGATTGAAGAAATGCAAACCAAGAAAACGTTGCGGATGCGCAAGTCCGCGGCGCAATTCATCCAGCGGAATGCTGGACGTGTTCGTCGCCAGTAACGCGTCGTTGGAAATAACCGGTTCGATCTGCGCATAGACGGCTTCTTTGGCCTGCGCGTTCTCAAAAATCGCTTCGATCGCCAGTTGCGCATTCGCGATACCCGCGCCTTCGACATCGGCGCGCAGCCGCGTGCGTGCGGCTGCGATGCGCTCCGGCGTTTTCGCCTTCATCTCGAAAAGTTTTTGTGCGCGTTCGATCGCAGGTTGCACAAAGCGCAACTCGCGATCCTGAAGCGTCACCTCGAAATCACGCAGGGCGCACCACGCGGCGATATCGCCACCCATCACGCCGGCGCCGACCACGTGCACGTGACGAATATCGTGCGCGGTGTGGCCGGCCAGCCCGCGCAGGCGCTCGCGCAGGAAGAAGATGCGGATCAGATTGTGCGCGGTGGGCGTGGCCGCGAGTTTTGCCACCGCGCGCGCTTCGA